>JACMJB010000300.1 GCA_014380815.1 Armatimonadota bacterium | reverse complement strand
GTTTGCCGCCGCTGTTGGCGCTGACACAGGCCTTCAGTCCGCCAAAGGTATCGTAGACGGCGACACCTGGGGGCAGGTGACGGTCTGACCGAGGCGCGGCCGGACTTGCTGCCGAACCATGCAACGCCATCCCGCACCATCCCGCACCATACCCCACTGGAAATCGTAAGCGGCAGTCATACTGGGCGCGGTGGTAGATTTACCCACCAGTGCGTATTCTCCCCGCTAAAGCATGCCCACAGCGCAAGCGACCGATGCAAAACGGGTACAAAGGCCGCACGGGACCCGAGAACCAATGATAGAATATGAGCGTATCGCACTAAGGGAATCTTCGGGGAACTATCCGTAAACTTCCGCATATAACCTAATGAACGCCGAAATCGAAACCCACGGCGCAGAGGAGTTTGGTAACCATGGCCCGCCGAGACTACCGTGATCTGCTTCGGCAGATGGAACAGGATATGCAGCGATTCACCGAAGAAGCTTTTGTCAGCTTTTTCGATAATCCCACCACCTACCACCGGTTCTGGCAGCCCGCCGCCGATGTTCACGAAACGGATGCCGGTATCGTCATTAAGCTCGAACTGGCGGGGGTGACTACGGACAGCGTCAATGTGTCGCTGTCCGGCGATGGGCGGCGGCTCGTGGTCTCCGGCACCCGGGTCGAAGAGAACGACGAACGCATCACCCGGATCGGCTGTCATCAACTGGAGATCTACTTCGGCCCCTTCGAGCGCACGTTTCTGCTGCCCGATGACCGGGAGATTGACCGGGACGGCATCGCGGCGACACTCCGCGATGGATTCCTGACTATCACCCTTCGGCGGCAGCCACGCGCCTCGCTGGCCTCCCGAAATATCCCGATTGCGATCGAAGACTAACAGAAGACTAACCCTAGAAGACGTGAGGCACCCACACATGCCAGAGAATCAGAACGATACCCCGATCCCGAGCACGGACGGTAACGATACCAATAACATCTTTGACCAGATCGGCGACAAGAATGACGCGCCGGTCGTCCCCGACGAACTGAACCTGCTGCCGCTGCGAGACGCTGTCATCTTCCCGATGCTCGTTGCCCCGATCGCCGTGGGCCGCGAACCGTTTGTGAAGCTGGTGGACGACTCGGTCCTCGGTGGCAACCGGGTGATCGGGATCGTCACCCAGCGCGACCCACAGACCGAGAACCCCACCCCCACCGACATCTATCCCACCGGGGTCGCGGTCGCCATCCGGATGATGGGCAAAGGCCAGGATGCCACCCGCCTGATCGTGCAGGGGGTGCAGCGGTTCCAGATCCTGCAGGTCCTGGAGACCGAGCCGTATATCCGTGCCCGCGTTCGCCTCATTGACGAAGCCGCCCAGGCGGAAGGCGCGGACCCCGTCGAGGTCGAAGCCCTGAAGCGCCAGCTCAACCAGCTCTTCGGCAAAGTCATTGACCTGTCCCCCGATATGCCCGAGGATCTGAAGCAGATCGGCAATATCGAAGCTCCGACCGTGATGACCGATCTGATGGCCGCCCACCTGGGACGCCTCTCTACCTCGGACAAAATGGAGGTCCTGGAGACGCTGCCGCTGCTGGAGCGCATGAACAAGCTGATGGGCTTCCTGACCCGCGAGGCGCAGGTGCTGGAGCTGGGCGCGAACCTGCAAACCCAGGTCGCCAGCGAGATGGGCAAGGCCCAGCGCGATTACTACCTGCGCGAACAGCTCAAAGCCATTCAGAAGGAACTCGGCGAGGGCGACGAGCGCGGGCAGGAGACCGACGAGCTTAAGAAGAAGATCGAGGAGGCCGGACTGTCCGAGGAGGCCCGCAAGGAGGCCGACCGCGAGCTAGACCGCCTGCAGCGCATGTCGCCCGGCGCGCCGGAGTACACTGTCGCCCGCAACTACCTGGATCTCATCGTCAGCCTGCCCTGGACCAAATCCAGCGATGACCTCCTGGACATCGCCGAGGTCAAGCGCATCCTCGACGAGGACCACTACGGCCTGGGCAAGGTCAAGGATCGGATCCTGGAGTATCTGTCGGTCCGCAAGTTCAAGAAAGAAGGCGCGACCCGTCAGCCCATTCTCTGCCTGTTCGGCCCTCCCGGCGTCGGTAAGACCAGCCTTGGCAAGTCCATCGCCCGCGCCCTGGGCAAGAAGTTCATCCGTATCTCGCTCGGCGGCGTCCGCGACGAATCCGAGGTCCGGGGTCATCGGCGCACCTATATCGGGGCCATGCCCGGTCAGATACTCCAGGGTCTGCGCCGCGCCGAGACCAATAACCCGCTCTTCATGCTCGACGAAATAGACAAGGTGAGCGCCGACTTCCGGGGCGACCCGTCGTCCGCCCTGCTTGAGGTCCTGGACCCCGAGCAGAACGTCACGTTCCGCGACAACTATCTGGACATCCCCTTCGACCTGTCCAAGGTACTGTTTATCTGCACGGCAAACCAGCTCGACAGTATCCAAGGCCCGCTGAGGGACCGCATGGAGATCATAGACATCGCGGGATACACCGAAGAAG
Source organism: Armatimonadota bacterium (assembly GCA_014380815.1). Taxonomy (GTDB): domain Bacteria; phylum Armatimonadota; class Armatimonadia; order Armatimonadales; family Armatimonadaceae; genus JACMJB01. The sequence goes on along the minus strand of JACMJB010000300.1, from coordinate 9,725 downwards.
AAAAGGTCAATATCGCGCGGCAGCACCTGGCCCCAAAGCAGATCGGCGAGCACGGACTCGATCCGGAAAAGGTGACCTTCACCAGCGAGGGTCTGCGCACCCTGGTGCGCGGCTACACCCGCGAGGCGGGGGTCCGAAATCTGGAGCGGGAGATCGCGGCGGTCTGCCGGAAAGTCACCCGTGGTTTCGCCGAGGGGACGCTGGAGAGCGTCACTATTGACACGAAGACCGTGATGGAATACTTGGGTTCACCGCGCTTCGAGTTCGAGGAGGTCGAGGAGCGGACGGGGGAACCGGGCGTGGTGACCGGTCTGGTCTGGACTCCGGTCGGCGGCGACGTCATCTTTATCGAGGCGCAGAAGATGGACGGGGCGCATAACCTGCAGCTAACGGGCCAGCTTGGTAGCGTGATGCAGGAGTCGGCGAGAACCGCCCTCTCGTATGTCCGGGCGCATGCCGCCGACTTCGGGATTGACCCGAAGTTCTGGAACTCCACGGAGATCCACGTTCATGTCCCGGCAGGCGCGATTCCAAAAGACGGGCCGAGCGCAGGCGTGACCATGACCACGGCGATGACCTCGCTGCTGACCGGGCGACCGGTGAAGCCCGCGCTCGCCATGACCGGCGAGGTGACCCTGACCGGCAAGGTGCTGCCGGTCGGCGGGATCAAGGAGAAAGTTCTGGCGGCGAAGCGGGCGGGGATCAAGACCATCATCCTGCCCGACCGAAACCGCAAAGACCTGGAGGAAGACATCCCCGAGGAGCTTCGGCAGGGCATGACCTTCATCTATGCCAAGAACATCACCGATGTTCTGGAGAACGCGCTGGAGGCTCCCCAGAAGCCCAAGCGCATCAAGGTCGAGAACAAGAACGGGGCGGCGGAGAATGCTGCCGCGAATCAGGCGCAGGTTGCCGTGGATGCCCTCCTGCCGGAGAGCATCCCTCAGCCGTCCGCTCCACCCGCGGCGGCAAGTCAGTAGCAGTCTGTCGCGGGACAGGGCAAAAACAGGGCAGTCCATTCGTGGACTGCCCTGTTTCAGTTTCAAAGGCGGCGCTGTCTTCGAAAGACCATTCCCATCAGCAGTGCAGAAGTCAGGAGAGCCACACCGCCCGGTTCCGGGGCTGCTGTCCCGGAACTGGAAAACTGGAAAAGGGGTAGACGCCGGGGTTGCCGCTGTCGCCGCCCGCCGAGACCCGGGATCCGGACGCGTCGCCGGATGCAGCCAGGGTCCACATCAAGATATTATTCTGACCGACTCCGGCGGGCATCACCCAGCCACTTCGAGTCTGAGTTCGAATAGACCCCGGAAGGTTCTGATCGCCGTAGGTCAAACGGTCCGCAAGAGCGCCGACCGCGTCAAACAGATTGATTTCGTCGTTGCGGCCCAGATTTGTCGTCAAGCCGCCGATAATCCGTACGGAAGAAGACAGGCTCCAGGCAGCACGAAAGTCCGCCTCCGAAGACTCCGTCAGCAGAACAGACTGCCCCGGCAGAACCAGACCGTACGCGCTGAGGTTTACCGCGCCAATGGTACGGCTGTCGTCGTCGTAACTCCATCCGCTCATGTCAACGGCGGCGCCGCCGACATTGGTGAACTCGATAAACTCCTGGTTTGCCCCCTGGTACATAAACTCCGTGATGCGGACCTGCGCCGGGGATGGCGCCTCGGTCGCGGCGAGAAATGTCAAGACCAGAGCAGAGATGGATATCTGCCGACGAAATCGGCGGAATAGCTTCAAGCGGTCGTCCTTTCCGTCCCCTGGATCATGGGCCGGGCTTACTCGCAACTATACCAGGACAGATCCCGCTGGAGCATTAAGGGAACATTAAGCGTTATCGGAAATCCGGAGCGCCGGATCAAGGCAGAGTGCGGCGCAAAAGCTGGAGGTCTCAGTTCTCCGGAAGACGATCATACTGTGCGAAACGCGCACCGGTACGAAGCGCCCAGCCGGAGTCACCATAGCTCCAGTGCCACCATTCGCCGGTGTAATTGGTGAGTCCCGTCGGCTCCAGCACGCCGATCAGCAGGCGGCGGTTGTTTTGCGCGGTCTCCGACAGCCCTTTCATGGTCGTTGGCGCGCTGGTCTCGTCCCATTCCAGCGGGGATACCATGTCCAGGTCCTCGCCGGAGCGCGTATCGAAGAGGAAAAGATCCACAGCGCCGCCCGTGGAATGGGGGGGCGGACAGGGGTCATCCGGAGGGGCGGACATCTGATTGGTGACGCGGTGGAGTGTCGCCCTGCTCCACTGGGGATGCTTGTCCGCGAACGCTTTTTTCAGGCTCTCATACATGAACCGCTGCTGGTGGAGCGGACGAAACCCCTCCAGGATTTTGAGGTCAATACCGGGCGGCAGACTTCCCGCCGCCTCGGCAAGCATCTCCGCGACCCGCTTCCGCACGCGGGGGGTGCGGGGCATCGTCTCGAATCGAGGGTGCTTCGCGGCAAAGTGGATGCGTTTCGATAGGGTTCGCGGGTCTACGAGCGGTTCGCCGTTTTCTTGGATCGGCACGGCGCGAAGTTTGGTCAGGGGTTCCCCAAAGGAGCGTGGCATAGCATCAGTGTACCTGCCCCTCCCCAAAAGCAAAACGGGCGATGCAAGGTCGCATCGCCCGTCGAAGGCTCCCCGTGCTGGACTCGAACCAGCGACATCCTGATTAACAGTCAAGCGCTCTGCCAACTGAGCTAACGGGGAACGGCGAGAAGATAGTACCATGCGGCAGCGCCCGAGTCAAGCCATTCGCGACGCGATGACGCCTAGTTTTGAGGCCCGCCGATGGTACAATACGGCATGCGTGCTATCGTTAAAGTGGCACCGGGACGCGGCGCGGGGCTTCGCGAACTGCCGGTGCCGACCCCGCCACGCGATGGCGTCCTGGTCAAAATCAGCGCGGTCTCTATCTGTGGGACAGACTACCATGTCTATAGCTGGGATGCCTGGGCAGAGCAGCGCATCCATCGCACCCCCTTTACCATGGGGCACGAGTGGGCGGGAGTGGTTATCGAAGCAGGGTCAGAATGCACCAGCCTGCAGGTCGGCGACTACGTTTCCGGCGAATCTCACCGGGTCTGCGGACATTGCTTGCAGTGCCGCACGGGGCAGGGTCATGTCTGCCAGAATACCCGGATCTTCGGCGTGGACGTAGATGGCTGCTGGGCGGACTACTTCGCGGTCCCGGAAGCGAGCGTTTTGAAGAACGATGTCCGCGTTCCCCCGGAGATCGCCTGCATGCAGGATCCGCTGGGCAATGCGGTGCATGCCGCCCTCGCCGGTGAGATCACCGGCAAGTCCGTCGCGGTCCTTGGCTGCGGGCCGATCGGCCTGTTCGCTATTGCCGTCGCCAGAGGGGTCGGTGCGGGACCGATCTGGGCATCGGATACGACCCCCTACCGGCTGGAACTTGCCCGCAAGGTGGGGGCGGACCACCTGCTTCGCATCCCCGACGAGGACCTGGAAGCCGCCGTACGGATCGGCACTGAGGCAGGACACGGCGTTGACGTGGTTCTGGAGATGAGCGGTGCGCCTGCCGCCATTCAGCAGGCGATGCGCCTGGCTCGGCCCGGCGGACGGGTTTCCCTGATGGGGATCCCATCCCGGGCTGTCACCCTGGATATTGCTGAGGATCTGATTTTCAAGGGTTTGACGGTCCAGGGGATCGTGGGTCGCCGCCTGTACGATACCTGGTACACCATGAAGGCACTGCTCGCCTCCGGCAGACTCGATGTCTCCCCGATCCTTACCCACCGCCTGCCATTCGAAGAATTCGAGACCGGCATGGACTTAATGCGCTCCAGGCAGTGCGGCAAGGTCGTGCTCACGCTTTGATCGGGCGGTTCGCCAGTGAAAAAGGGATAAAACAAATGAATAAAACGCTGCAAAACCATCTTAACGAACAGCTTGCCGCCCTGCGCGACCAGCACCTTTACAAGCCCCTCCTTACCGTCGAATCCGCACCCGGCCCCCGAGTTTTCGTCGAGGGCCGTGAGATGATTAACCTATCGTCCAACAACTACCTCGGGCTGGCAAGCGATCCACGTCTGAAAGCTGCCGCGATCCGAGCGGTCGAGAAGTACGGCGCGGGCGCGGGTGCGGTGCGGCCCATCATCGGAAACCTTGCGATCCACAACGAACTGGAGGAGGTGCTTTCCCGGTTCAAAGGCGTCCAGGACACACTGGTCTTTCAGAGCGGTTTCACCAGTAATGCGGGCACGATCCCCACGGTCACCGAGGCGGCGGACGTGATCCTTTCCGACGAACTGAACCATGCCTCGATCATTGACGGCTGCCGACTTTCCAAAGCAAAGCGGGTTGCCTACAAACACCGGGACATGGAGGCGCTGGAGGACGCTCTGCAATCCACCCAGGATTCGCGGATCCGCCTGATCATCACGGACGGGGTCTTCTCCATGGATGGCGATGTCGCCCCGCTGGACAAGATCTGTGATCTCGCCGAGCAGTACGATGCCGCCGTGATGGTGGATGATGCCCACGGTTCGGGCGTCATGGGTAAAAACGGGCGCGGCACCGCGTCCCACTTCGGCGTCAAAGACCGGGTAGATATCCAGCTGGGAACGCTCAGCAAGGCGGTCGGGGTCGTGGGCGGCTACATCGCGGGGTCCCGCGCGCTGAAAGACTGGCTCACCCAGCGTGCCCGCCCCTTTTTATTCTCGACCGGCGCTCCGCCCGCGGTTGCCGGCGCTTGTATCGAAGCGCTGCGGATCATGGAAAACGATGCCAGTCTGACCGAGCGACTCTGGGAGAACACGCGCTACTGGCAATCGGGTCTGCGGAATCTGGGTTTTGATATTGGGGTGACAGAGACCCCGATTACCCCGGTCCTTGTCGGGGACGAAGAAAAGGCGCAATCGCTGCAGCGGGAACTCCGCGCGGCGGGGATCCTTGCGCTCGCGGTCGTCTTTCCAACCGTTGCACGGGGCAAGGCGCGGGTGCGGACCATGCCCACCGCCGCCCACACCCGAGCAGATTTCGACGAGGCATTGGCGGCATTCGAGGCCGCGGGTAAAAAGCTGGGACTCCTCGGCTGACGAGAAACAGCTCCGCGAATAGAACGCAGTTAGAACGCAAACAAAGAAAGAGCGGCGCCAACTTTTGGCGCCGCTCTTTTTGGTACTCGGGGGTGACTGCTCGAAGGAGCGCTCTAGCCGCCCGCCGCGCCCCCGATACCGGCCACGGTGAGCGGATAGTCCACACCATTCACGGTGATCAGCAGGTTTCCCGCGAAACCAGATCGGAAGACAATTACCTCTGGCACCGCGGGCACCGCGGCCTGTGCAGGAATGTCATCTAGCGTTCCCAGCACGCCGTCTGGTCCTGGCTGTGGTCCCTGTGCCGGAATGGCGGGAACCCCATCCCGGTCGCGGAAAGCGATCTGCTGGCGCGTGATCGCCCCTCGCAGCGCGAAGCCTCCATAGGTCCCCACGAAGCGGCTGTCGTTCGAGACCCGTCCCGCAAGGATGACGGTTCCCAGTGTGCCTACGATGCTGCCCTGTTTGTCAATCGTGACACTCAGCTCTCCCGACGGAACAAGGCCACTGTTGCCGGTGCCGTTCGGGAAGGAGAAACCGAAGCCGACATTGCTCTCACTGTAAGTGCCCCGGTAGATACTATCCAGTTCAGAGGCACCGATAGAAACCTCCATGTTACCGGGAAGGCTGGAGCCATTAATGGTGACGACAAAATCCCCGGCCAGACCGCCACTGCCAACCGTGGACGTACCCAGCTTGCCGGTGATCGGTCGGATTGCCAGCCCGGACCCCGGATCGTAGGCCAGGGTGCCGGAGAAGATACCGCTGTTGCTGAATGACCCGGTGAAGGTCGCGACCGGGGAGTTATTCGCCTGGCTGAAGAAGCCCGTCAGACTGCCGCTGGGGTCGACAGTGAAGCTGACATTGCCGCTCTCGCTGCTTTCGGGAATGCCATAGGTGCCACGGTAGGCCCCCTGGAACGGGCTGTTGCCCGAAACGACGGTCGTGGGTCCGAACGTCCCCGATACCTGGCGACCGCCGACCGTCTGCACATAGTTTCCGACCGTCACCCCGGAAATGGACGGCTGAAGGGTTCCGGTAATGCTGACCGGTCCCGATGCATAGGCGACCGACCCGGTGAAAGTGCCGCTGTTCTGGACCTGACCGGAGAAAAGCCCGGTTTCATCCGATTTGGAGAACGAGCCGGTGATACTACCCTGGCTGTCAATAGAGTAGCTGACCTGTCCGCCTTCATTGCTCCCCGGAACCGTGAAGCTGCCACTGTAGGCGCCGCGGAACTGGCTGGTCTGCGGGTTGTACTGATCCCCATCGCTGGACAGAATGAAGTTCCCGGGAACCGACCGACCACCCTCACTCAGGGTAAAGTCGCCACCGGGCGTGCTGCCGACATTCGCCGCGGTGGAAAGCGTTCCGTTGATCGAGCCGGAGGCCCCGTTCAAGCTGGTCGAACCCTCGAACCTTCCGGTACTCTTCAAATCACCGGAAAAGCTGCGAACCTGGCTGTTCGAGCTATTGGTGAACGAGCCGTTCATTTTGCCTTTAATATCAACCGTAAAACTAAAAAAACCATTCTCATTCATTCCTGGGATGGAATACTGCGAACGGTACGTTCCCTGATACGGGGTGTTGTCCGGTGTGCCGCCACCACATCCGTTCAGAAGAATTGCCACACTACTGGTAATTGTCGCCACGAGAAAACCACGACGGGTCTTTGTGCCCATACGGTCAGTTCATCCTTTCGCGCGGGCGATTGCAACGCCGCCCCGTCTAGTTATCGGCTTAGGAAGCAGTCTGGTTTAGACTTCGCTTGCAAACAGCGGCAAAACTTTTCCGTTTGCCCTAGTTCCTGATCCCTTGTGGCCAAACGCTGGATGCGGCGAGAACAGGCAGGACATCCGCCCTCAGACATCGAACTAGCCCTCGATTCATTCCACGGTCTCCAGTTCACCCCAAGAAGCACGGAATAAGAAATGTCAAGTTCGGAAAAAATGCGATTTGCGATCGTCGGGTGCGGCGTCATCCATGGAACCCATGTCAGCGCGATCCGATCCCTGCCGGACCTTGCGGAGCTGGTCGCGGTTTGCGACGAGAACCCGGAGAAGGCCAAAGCCGCCGGGGAAAAGCAGGGCGTTCCCTTCTTTACCGATCTAGCGGAGATGCTGCAGCAGGATTTCGACACCCTGACGGTATGCACGCCCTCCGGACTGCATGCCAAACAGGGGGTTATGGGGGCGAACGCGGGCAAGCACATCGTCTGCGAAAAGCCGATTGACGTCTCTCTGGAGGCCGCCGATGCCTTGATACAAGCGTGCGAGAAGAACCGGGTCAAGCTGGTCGTCATCTCTCAGCATCGGTATTCCACCGGAATCCGCGCCCTGCAGCAGTTTTTGAGCGAGGGCAGGCTGGGCAGTCTCTGCTACGCGGAGTCGGTCACCAAGTGGTATCGGAGCCAGGAATACTATGACAGCGGCGGCTGGCGTGGCACCTGGGAACTGGACGGCGGCGGGGCGCTGATGAACCAGGGGGTGCACTACGTAGACCAGCTTCGATGGGCCATGGGACCGGTGAAATCCGTGGCGGCGACCATGGCGACGCGCGCCCACGAGCGGATCGAAGTCGAAGACGTGGTTTCCGCGAGCATCGAGTTTGAAAGCGGGGCGGTCGGAACGCTGCTTGCCTCCACGGCGATGTACCCGGGCTATGCGCAGGCGATCGAGGTGTATGGGACAGGAGGCGCGGTGATCGTCGAGAACAGCCGGCTGAAGCACGCGCAGTTTGCCGGTGATCCTCCCCTGGTGCAGAATTTCGAACGACAGGGCGAAGGTCCGGATGCCAAGACCACACCGGTGGAGGCGGGATTCAATGCCGCGGCGGACCCAACCCAGGTGCCTCTGGATGGGCACATCGAGCATCTGAAAGATCTCATTGAAGCGGTGCGCGACGATCGCGATCCTTTTATGAGCGGCAAAGAGGCCCGTGCGGCCCTGGAACTGATTGTCGGCGTGTACCGTGCTGCCCGAACCGGTGAGCGGGTCTACTTTCCGCTGAAGTAGCGATCCGATTCCCTGCGATTACCACGGTCCGCGCTCTGCCCCACCAGCCCACCAGTCACAGACGCCCGGCACCCCACCACAGCAGGGTGCCGGTGCCCGTTCTATTTACCTGCCAGCGACGTGACTTCCGATGCGGTCAAAGTCTCTCTTCCCTGTTCGCCGAACTGAATGGCCTGCTTCGCGTTTGCTGCAATCAGCACTCCCTTACCAAGGGCCGCCCACTTCGCGAGATCCGCATTGCGACGTGTCAGTGCGAAGTAAGCAGGAGAATAGAGCTTCACGAGAACAATCTCCTTCTGCTTCGCCTTATCGTAGCTGGCGTCCGTCCACACCGGGCCGACTTGATAGAAGGTGCGCGAGGCGACATTTTGAATGCGACGTGCGATCTGTTCTCCCTCACTCCTGGCGTCCGCCGACGTATTCTTGAAAGCGTAAAGGTTGCCGACCTGGTTCTGGGTCCGCTGGGCACGCGACGATTGGCTGAGGTCAATCGCGGTGGCCCCCGAAGCAGGCGCAGACTGGGGAGAGGAGGCACGGGCGCGACCGTACATCCCTCCCCCGCTCCCCCCTCTCGGGGAACCAAACAGCGCAGCATTATCTTGCGGAGCCGGTGAAGTGATGCTGTCTGTGCCGGGTTCCGGGACAAACAGCGCGGTGTACGGGGTCAGGACCCCGAACTCCCGGGACAGACTGATGATCTGGTTCACGACCTCTTTTTTGACGGCCTCATTGTCGCGGAGTCGCAGGTCGTCCATGAGATAGCCGATCTTGCGGCTGGCCCACAGGCGCGGCAGAAAGGCGGCATCCGTGTCCACGGCGGGAAAGCGGGTGGCGACGGAGTAGACTTGGGGCTTGCCGTTTGCCTCCCCGGTCAGCGTGATCTTCGCCGGAGCGCTCCCGCTGGTATAACGACCCACGACCACCAACTGACCACCAGCGAACAGATCGGGAAGCTCACCGGGCTTCGGGTAGATTTCACCGGTGTTCCCCCCGTCCACGGCCAGCTTCAGGTTTTCCAGAACGGGCGCGCTGGTTTTGGCGACGAACTGGCTCGTTTTTGCCTCGATCGTTTCATTGGGCCGCACGTAATCGGCATCCCCGCGCAGAGATTTCGCGACGTTGTCCAGAAATGGAACGTCCACATCATATCCAACCCCGAACACGAAGACGCGGGCGCGCTTCGCACCGTTCTCCAACACTGCTTCGCGGAGGATCGTCTCGCGGTTGGTCTGCCCCACCGTCGGCAGACCGTCGGTGAAGAAGAGAAGCGTGTTGCCGTTCGCCGACTTTTCGGGGAACTGCTCGATGCCGTCCTTCAGCGCCTGCCCAATGTTCGTGCCGCCATCCGCCACGATATCCTCGACGAACGCCTGTGCTCGCTTGATGTTGGCAGGTGAGGCGTCCAGAAGCTGCGGCGAGAACTTTTCGACCCGGTCCGAGAAGGTCAGAACGTTGAAGCGATCCTGCGGTCGGAGCTTCGCGACCGCGAAACGGAGCGCACCGCGTGCCTGGTCAATCTTGTTGTTGTCCTGCATCGAGCCGGAACGATCCATCACCAGCACCACCCGGCGCGGCGCGGCGGCGCGGGCCGCATCCACAATGGTGGGAGACGCGACAACGAGGAAATAGCCACTGGAGCGCATCCCCCCGCCAAGACTTGCGACC
>JACMJB010000299.1 GCA_014380815.1 Armatimonadota bacterium | reverse complement strand
TTGCTAACAGCAGTCCGTATTTTAATAGTCTGCCTCCTCTTATTTTTTGTGCAACTAATTCCTTTTCTATAAACTGTTCTGCAACGGATGTGGATGGTGATAATCTGGTGTATTCAATGTACACACCTTATGATCAGTTTCCAAACCCTCCTTTGTTTCCAAACAACACTCTAACGACACCCCGAAACTTATGGCAGAAATCAGCGCAAAGATGCATCAGCACGTGAGAACAAATACTCTGGTGCGTAAAGCCATCGGGATAAAGTGCCTTGACAAGTCACCGGATCTCGTGCTATACTGTAATCATACTCGACGCTGAAATCGTACTGCAGCGACCGCGAAGAGTCCGAAAAGACCAGCGACACCACCTCAAGGAGGCGATGTCGCTTTTTTGTTGTCTAGGACTGCCCCCGGGCTTGAGACCTCTACCGACCCGATGAGGCCTTCTCTACCGAATTCGCCGCGGTCGTCTGTCCACTGTAGATACCCCGCACGTACTCGTTCATGACGATCGCCGCGCTGACCGCGACATTGAACGAGCGGGTCACCCCAAACATCGGAATATGGATCAGCCGGTCACAGCGCTCGATCAGGGCGGGGGGCAGGCCATCGTTCTCGTGCCCGAAGCAGAGCAGCGTCTTCTTCTCATAGTCAAACGAGGAGTCCCACACGCTTACCGACTTGCCCTCGATGAAGTCACAGCCGATCACCTCGTCGTACTCCCCCAGCATCGGTCCGATCTCCTCGACAAATTTCAGATGCTTGATGATCGAGTAAGCGTACGTCCCAATGCTGGGGACCCGGTTAAAGGTCTTGTGCCCGTACAGAATGATCTCCTGGCCCAGAAATCCTGCGTGGGACCGGATCGCCGACCCGATATTGACATCGTTTTTGAGGTTGCAGAGCAGGATCGAGAAGTTGTGCCGTTTGTCGGCGAGATCCAGCAGGATGTCTTCCGTCCTCATCCACTGGTAGCGGTCAATGACGTTTCGGGGCTTGGTGAAATCCACAATCGTTTCCATAATTGTTTTCTCGTCGGCAACGGCGTGTCGTTCTTCGCGCCCTATTTCTGTTCCAGGATCGTCTCCGCCACGATCTTCCCACCCAGCGTCACCAGCGGCAGACCGCCGCCGGGGTGAGTCCCGCCGCCGACAAAGTACAGGCCACGCACCCCTTTTGCGGTATTCGGCGGGCGCAGGAAGGCGGACCGCCAGCCGTTCGAGGACAGGCCGTACAGACTGCCGCGAAACGCGCCGTAGCGCTCCTCGAAAGTGCGGGGGGTCCAGACCTGCTCGCAGACGATGCGCCCGCGCAAACCGGGCAGGCCACAGCGGGTTTCCAGCAGGGTCAGAAGCCGGTCGCGATAGGCGGCAGTGGCTTCCGGCGTCCAGTCCGAGGGAGAGCGCAGCGGTGGCGGCGAGGTCATCACGAATAGATTGGCGTGACCGGGCGGGGCGCAACCCGGTTCCGTGACACTCTGGCAGGTAATCCCGATCACGGGGTCCTCGCCGGGAACGCCCCGCTCAAACAAGGCGGTGTATTCGGCATCGCCGTCAGTGGGCAGGAACGAGTTGTAGTGCCTGAGATGCAGCGGGTTCTCCCCCGATACGCCCAGCAGCAGCAGAAATGCGGACGTGGACGGCTCCAGAGTCGCCAGGCCCGCATCGGTAAAAGCCGGGGGACGATGGGTTTCGGGAATCAGTGTCTCATAAGCCGTGAGCGGGTCCGCATTGCAGACAACGGCATCAAAGGGCAGGCAGCCCTCGCCCGCGATCTCCACTCCAGTGACCCGTCCCCGCCCTGTTGCGCCTTCGATGCAGACCCCGGTGACAGCGGCCTGGGTCCGCAGGGTGACGCCGAATTTAGTGGCGAGCCGGACGAGGGCATCCGCGTAGGTGCGCAGGCCGCCGCGAAGGTAAAAAGTGCCGTCGCCCCACTGTACCCAGGCGATAATGCTGAAAATCCCCGATGCTTTGTGCGGCGACGACCCATTATAGAAGGCATACAGATCGAAAATCTGACGCAGCTTGGGGTGCCGGACGTACCGCGCGACTGTCTGATGAATGGTTTTCCAGGGTGCAAGACCGAGAAAGCCGGAGAGCTGCCCCCACTGTTTCGGGGTTGGGACCCCCCGGATCGCACGGGAGAAGTCCTGGCGCAGAAACGGCTCCACGGTGAGATCATGAACGCGGCGGGCGTGGGTTAGAAAGTCCCGGAAACCCTGCACGTCGCCAGGGTATTCGGGAAACCGGGCAGCAACCGCACGCGCGGCGTCGTCCGGGTCGGCGGGGGCATCGAAGACCGTGCCATCGGCGAAATGATAGCGGCAGATCGGGTCTATGCGCACCAGGTGGAGATAGTCCTCCATTCGCTCGCCCAGATCCTCGAAGAGTTCGCGAATCGCCCAGGGCATCGTCAGCACATGCGGACCGGTGTCGAAGCGAAACGCACCCACTCCGGGAACATCAGGTTCCCAAAGAGAAAGCTTCCCGCCGACCTGCGCATTTTTCTCGAAGACCGTGACCGTGTGCCCGGCCTTCGCCAGCCGCAGCGCGGTCACCAGACCTCCGACTCCCGCCCCGATTACCGCGACTTGCATAGCTTTCAGTATAGGCGTTTTCGTCGGCAAAAACCCGGATCACGATTCGCCGCTCGTTCGTTACCCGTTTACCGGTCCACCTGCTCACCCGTCCTCAGTTCGCCAGGGTCACGGCAAGCACCTTGACGTTCGCGTTACCGGGCAGTGTCAGGCTTTTGACCGTCTTCGCGGGGTTCAGCGGGAAGCCGTAACTGTAGGCGTAGAAGGTGCGAGGGTCCCGCACGCCGTTTGCCAGGTTCCGATACGGCATCTTTAGTGCCCGGCTCTCGCCGGGAAAGCGTTGCGGCTGAAACCAGTCGCTGAAGTTCTGGGCCAGACGCTCTGTGGTGCCGTCGGTATAGGTGACAGTGAGTGTCTGCCCCATCTGGTTCCCCTCGATCGCCGCTCCCAGCAGCCACAGCGATGCGAAGCGGCCCGTCGGCAGTGCCACAATATTCCCCTGAGAGGAGACGACGCCCGGAACCCCTGCCTTTCCCACCTGAAAGACGACGTTCTGAGAGCGCAGCGAAGCACCGAGCAGCTTGGCGGAATAGGCAGCCCCGCCACCGTCCAGACCGCCCGTCGCACCGAACGTCGCGCCATCAAGGTAGCTTGCCACCTGATCGAACGCCGCGGCGAGCGGCACGGGCACGCTCGAACCCGCTTTCACTATGGGCAGCACGCGCGGGCGGTCCGCCGCCGCGACCGGGGCCGTGATAATGCCCGCCGGGTCCGCTTTATAATCCACGACGAACTCGGCCCAGAGCGTGTCCGCATCCTTGCCGCAGAATCGGGTCCACAATTCGGGGCGGTAGGTACCGGAGCGGATCGCGCGGTTCATTTTCGTGGTGAGCGCGCTGTCATATCTCAGCTCGCACCAAGCGAGGAACGTGGCGGTCGTCCGGTAGGCATCCTTGTAGCTCGCCGTCTGGACATTGATGCGCGGTGTGTGGTTTTCCGGCTCGAACTTGATCCAGCGGATGTAGTCCGCGATCCCTTCGATCAGCCAGACCGGGTTGTAGGTGCTCATTGACTGCACGACATGGGCCATCTCGTGTACCGTCAGCCCGGTGTCTTCAGGGTGCTCGCGGCACCATTTCACATTGACAGTCATCACGCCGCCACCGGTCGCCGCTACCGGAGTCACATCGGGACCACCACGGTACCGCACATTGACCGAGTTGGGGGTGATGAACTTATCCGAATAGAGCAGGGCGGCGGTATCGGGCCAGAACGCCTCCATCTGCTTTTCGGCCCGATCCGCCCACGCGGCAAGATCGGTCGCCCCGCCAAGGTCCGTGAAGCCGCGTCCCGGCCCCAGCAGAACGGACGAAACCACGGTCGCCGAGGTCATCGAGGGCAGCGCGATCTCTCGGATCAGCAGCGAGGGAACCCCTTTGTTCGCGTTCAGACGGATGCGTACGGCGAGCACCGACTTTCCGCCCAGCGCGGCGCTTGCGACCCCGGCAGCATCGAAGGCTGCTGCCCGCGTGAAGGTGACACCATCCCCGGAAATTTCCACGAAGCCGTCGGTGAAAAGGTCCTGGCCTTCCTCATCCCCACTCGTGATGCGCAGGGAGCGCGCGGCGATCGGAGCGGAAAATAGAACCCGAATGTCGTCCCCGTCCCCCATCCCGTACACCGACTTAAAGTAGGTCTTCGGGTCGCCGTCCATCACCATCTCCGGGCGATGAGCGGCAGTCGAGGGCATGGTCGAATAGACAAGCGCTTCCACACCGGGAGCCGCGGCCTGAGCGAGACGCGTGCCCCCCAGCCCGCCCATGCTCGCCACCGCGAAGCCCACGCCCAAAACCCCGGATACCCGCCGCGACCAGCGCGGCGTGCGGCGTTCAAACGGTCTAAAAAAGTCCATGCTTTCCGTTATACAGCGGGAAGGTAGTTTTAGACAAGATGGCCTATTGCCCCGATCCGGGTACAAGGGCAGTATCCAGCGCAGGCGGCGTTGCACGATGCCGCACGAAAAGGGAAGAACTCGTGACCCAAGCAGAAGACACGGAAATCGGAGCGGTCGCGGCGGCGGGAAGCGAGGTACCCGACCCTGCCACAATCATGGGGAGCCTGTACGGGGACGGTATTCTCGGACTCAAGGGGGCTTTCCCAGTCGAATGGGCGGATATGCTTGGCGACGACATTGGGATCTTATTCGCGGAAGCCCTGAAGCAGCCCGGCGGCGCCGTGGGACGCGGACCGAACCGCTATTATGTCGAGATCCATCCGGAACGACTGAGAGGTTTTCGGGACCTCCTGATGCATCCCTGGGTGACAGCAGTCTGCGAAAGCGTGCTGGGACCGGACCATCAGATCGTCGAGATCGGGTTCGACGTTCCCGGACCCGGGGCGATGGACCAGCCCTGGCACCGCGACTTCCCCGCCCCGGAGGAGACCCTGACCGGGCGACGGCTCACCTCGCTGGCCTTCAATGTGACAACCGTGGATGTCTTCGAGGACATGGGTCCGTTCGAGATCGCGCCGGGGACACAGTGGGACGACCCCGCGGACTACGAGCATGGCATGTTCCCCCCCAAATCCCTTTACGGACGCTACGAGGGTCGCGCCCAGCGCAAGATGCCCCGGCGGGGCGATCTTTCGGTCCGGTCCGCGCTGACTATCCACCGGGGTACGGCAAACCGTTCTCAAAAATCGCGGCCCGTGCTGGTGCTGGGCGTGGACGCACCGGGCGCGGGCAATGCCGAGCGTCACGACCTGCAGTTCACTCGGCCCGTCTACGAGACATTGCCGTCCGTCCTGCGGTCGCACCTGGTCTGCCGCGTGGTGGACCGCTTGGAGCCGATTGTGCAGGCCCACACGATCGAGGGGCTGGTGATGGGAGAAGCCTAGCGGCACTTCTTGCTTTCGTTCTCCCGTGTTTCCCGCTTACACCCTGCACTGATAGCGCACCGCGCGCTGCCAGCCGCGGTACTGGCTTTCGCGCTCCGCTTCCGGCATCGCGGGGCGGAAAGTCTGATCAGCCTGGCGCAGAGCGGCAATCTCGCCTTTGTCCCAGAAGCCTACCGCGAGACCGGCGAGGAACGAGGCCCCCAGCGCGGTGGTCTCACCGATCGCCGACCGGGCCACGGGGATACCCAGGAGATCCGACTGAAACTGCAGCAGAAAGTCGTTTTGGGCCGCGCCCCCATCTACTCGCAGCAGCGGAAGTGGCAGGCCCGATGACTGCACCATTGCATCGGCGATGTCGCGGGTCTGAAACGCGATTGCCTCCAGTGCGGCCCGCACCAGATGAGCGCGGGTCGTGCCACGGGTCAGGCCGGTGATCATCCCGCGCGCGTTCGGCTCCCAGTAGGGCGTGCCCAGTCCGGTGAAGGCCGGAACAAAGTAGACGCCCCCAGTACCCTCGACACTGCGCGCCAGGGCCTCGGTTTCCGCCGCGCTTCGGATCAGGCCCAGGCCATCGCGAAGCCATTGGATCGCGGCCCCCGCCACGAAGACGCTCCCCTCCAGCGCATAGACCGTCTCGCCCCCGATCTGCCAGGCGACAGTCGCGAGCAGGCCCTGATCAGGGGTCGGCGGGGCATTTCCAGCGTTCATCAACAGGAAGCAGCCCGTTCCGTAGGTGTTCTTCGCCTGACCGGGAGACAGGCAGCCCTGCCCGAACAGCGCGGCCTGCTGATCGCCCGCCACCCCGGCCACCGCCACCATCCCCCCGCCACCGTCCAGGGCGGTGTCGAAGCAGCGTCCACTGGACGGTACGATCTCGGGGAGCAGGGCGCGCGGGACCCCGAACAGAGCCAGCAGGTCGTCGTCCCAGTCCCCCGTGTGTAGATTGTAGAGCAGGGTCCGCGAGGCATTTGAGGGGTCGGTGAGATGGCGTTTCCCGCCCGACAGGTTCCATAATAGCCAGCTATCTACGGTCCCGAAAAGCATCTCCCCGTTTTCGGCTTTCGCCCGGAGATCGGGGAACGCCTCGAAAAGCCAGGTGAGTTTGGTGGCGGAAAAATAGGGGTCGAGCAACAGGCCGGTCTTCTGGCGCACCATCGGCTCCGCTCCGGACGCCTTCAGCCGTTCACAGATCCCCGCCGAGCGTCGGCACTGCCAGACAATCGCCGGGTGGAGCGGCTGCCCGGTCGCCCGGTCCCAGACCACCATGGTCTCACGCTGGTTGGTGATCCCGATCGCCGCGACCGATGCCGCCCCGCCCACCTGTCGCGCCACTTTTTGAAGAACGCGGTTCTGGACCGTCCAGATCTCCGCGGCGTCCTGCTCCACCCAACCGGGGCGAGGGTAAAACGGGGTGAACTCCTCCTGGGCCAGTGCCGCCACGCGCCCGCGATGGTCCACGGCAAGGGCACGGCAGCTTGTGGTGCCCTGATCCAGGGCGATAACCACGTCGTTTTTCACAGCATCAGGATACGGCAAAGAGCTCGTCTTTTCCCGACTTTCGCTTACTCCAGGCAGCCCAGAATGGAAGCCAGGTAGTTGATCTGTGCCTGATGGTAGCTCATGTTCCAGTACGGATAGGCCATGATCTGTGCCAGGGTCGGCTGCTCCCAGGGCATCGCGATCTCGACACCAAGCGCCTCTTCGGGGACCTCCCGCAGAGCGGCGATCACGGTTTGCGTATTTTCCCGCAGCCGGGCAAAGAGCGCCTCTTCCCCCAGCGCCTTGACCTCGGCAATGTCCTGAACGAAGTTCGCGTACCGGGCGTCCGACCAGGCGCGGGTCTCGATCATTTCGGTGGTGTAGGCATTCATAAGCGCACATTCCGCGAACAGGTCAAGCGCGGTGCGAGCGGTTTCGGCGGGACTCCAGTCGCGTTTATCGGCGGGAAGGAGGCGATAAGAATGGATGAGAGCCTCAGCGGTCTTTTGGGTCTCCGTGGTGAGGAACGCGTGAAGCGAGCTTACGTTGGACATGGTTTAGAATCCTTAGATTGCGGCCTTGTGGTTCAATCTTAAGTTCGCTGCCATGCGCCGCGGTTCCTTCCCGGTTCCCCGCGCTCGGATGCCTGCCCCGCTCAGCGCCCTGCTTCAGGGTCATCATCCGCCGCCGCGTCGTCAGTCGGTGTGACCGGGTCACCGTCCAGAATCTCCAATGCCGCTTCGGCCTGGCCCCGCAGAACCAGAAGCCGTGCCCCTCCGACTCCGATCAGCAGGCCAGGCCGCATTCCCCCGGCATCGTCCGCCGCCACCATCGCCGGAATCCCGCAGGCGGTCAAAAAACTTTCGGCGATTTCGGCCTCGAGGCGGTTAGGAAAGGTTCGGAGGCAGACCAGTTCGCTATCGCCCCCCATCTGTTGCCTCGCCTCTTCCCGGTTCGTAGACGATCACGACAAATACGCTGCCGGACGCCATTGCGTTCGTGTCATAGGTCAGCGATGCATTCAGGACACGGGCAGCGCTCTCCTCAGCCCAGCGGTTGATGATCATTTCGACATAGTCAATCGAGCCTTTAAATACTTTGACGCGCGTGGGGCCGGTCGGTACCGAAGGCAGGGAATAAGTCATCGCCTCTTCTCCTCATTCAAAAGATCCCGTTTTGTTTACGGGGACGAAGGTTCGACCCGGTTCCGCGCGGCAGGTTGCGCTCCGGCGTCAAGGCCAAGCGAAAGCCCAAGTTCGGCCCGCAGGTTTTTTAACCAATCGCGTCAACCATCGTGGTTTGTAAGAGTTCTGTAGAAAGCGACTGCTAAGATACGGATAGAAGGGAATTCGTCAAAAGGTCGCTGGAATCAGTAATTTCCGGTGTTTGACAAACACTCAATAGTTGAGCACGGGAGTGGGGAGGGGGCAACTACACCTACGCAAGCCGTATTGTTGCCTGACGACAACACACCAACGTCCCTGAACTTCACTCAACAACACTAACCTGCGAACGAGGTGCTTTAAATGGAAGATAATTGACGTAGGTAAATTGCCCAGTTTTCTCATTGTTTTTCTGCAAGATGGAAAGTAGGTTGTAACTCGTCACATGCTGTTGCTTCTTGCCAGCAATCCGTGCGAGTCTTGTTGAAGGATAACTGAGCGCAACTAGTGCAACGCTAGGAACTAATGGTGTCAGAAGTGCTGCCAACTCATACTCATTCATAGAACAGCTCCCTAATAGTGTCCGGGGCTATGGATTTCTCTGCATTGCTTTAGCGATTTCTCTTTATTCCGCCGTCATATCCTACGCGGACCGCCTGCTCGATCTGCTGGTGAATTAGGGAGCTTGCATCTGGGTCAGGCAGGAGTCGGCGGCAAAGAGAAGCAGGGGCACGGCAGTCAGGGTCGCGATATGCCGGAGGATACCGGACGGAATAGATCGGGTTATCGTACCTTTTCGCGGTTGATTTATTTGCGATTGTCTACCAGCGGATCACGACCCGGTACGGGGCGCGGCCCCCGGCCCCGTCGGTGATTCG
>JACMJB010000008.1 GCA_014380815.1 Armatimonadota bacterium | reverse complement strand
CCCCAGTGGGTTCCACACCCTGCGGCGCGGTAGCGGTCCCGGCAGGCGCCGATGCCGCGCCGCTGCTGGGCGCAGGGCCGGTGGGGGCTTCCGTGGTCGGGGTGCAGCCGCTCAAGAGCGTGCCCGTGACTGCGAGGGCGGAAAGCGTTTGTCGAATCGTCAGACCCATGATTGGTTCTCGTCCCTTCATCTCAGCTCTCATTTTAGCATGTCCCTATTTGGCATGCTCTCAGATTTGGCCTGCTCTCAGAAACTTCGCCAAAGCTGAATTCCCATTGTGCGGCCCTTGCCGCCGCGGCCCGGCGAGACAAAGGGGGCGATCAAAAAGCCGCGCGGCTGACGCAGCTGCGCATCCGCGGTTCCGATGCCGAGAGCCGCCCCGGCAAGGACATCGCGCGCGTGATGCCGGCGCAGATAAACGCGCGACTCCGCGATCAGTCCTGCCCCACCGTACCAGAGCAGCTTCTGTTCGGGATGACGCCGCGACTGCATCTCGGCAATGGTGAAAGCGGCGGTCGCGTGACCGCTGGGGAAGCTGTTTTGCTCGTCGGTGTCGGGACGCTTTTCGCGCGTGATCCGCTTCAGCCCCTCGCAGAGCAGCGAGCTTGTCGCCAGGGCATCCAGATTCCGCAGCGACTGCCGACCGCCCCCGCTGCCATCGGTGAGAAGCGGCAGAAGGACACCCAGTGCGAGAAAAGCGATGTTCCCCTCGCGCGATGCGAACCGGGCCTCCCGGTCGCGCGGGGAGTCCGCAGACGCGGGGCAGGAGGACCAGACAACCAGAATGGTCATGCCAGCAGATAGCGCCGCCCGGCGGAAGCGGGGTCGCTGCGGGATCGGTTTCGGCGGTATCAGAGGAAAGGAGGTCACGCAGGACAGTTCAAGCGCGCAGGAAGATTTTCCTGCGATACAAATACCAGCAGACCAGCCACCAGGCGGCGATATAGAGACCCGTGTACAGCCAGCCGCCCGGCACACGCCCCCCCGCCTGCGCGGCACACCACTCCAGGCAGGCCTGCTGAAGCGCAACACGCCCCCCGGTGAGCGGAGACCGAACTCGCCATTCCTGTAGGACATGGACCTTGAACAGGATCGCCCCGGCATAGGCGACCAGGGCATTGGCACCGAAGACGATCAGCGGGTAAAACAGGGTCCGCAGATTCCCAATGTCCGCCAGAACATAGAACAGGGCAAGCCCCAGTGCCCCCCATCCCGCCGCATAGCAGATGTAGGAAGGGGTCCAGACCGGCTTGTTCATGATCAGAAACAGGTGCCACAGCCAGCCGACCGCAATCAGAACGGCACCGGTCGCGGCGAGCAGTCCCGCCCGCTTCCAGCGGCTCCGTTCTTCCCCGCGTAAAAGATCCCCAGCGACACTGCCGAGGAGCACCATCGCCGTGGTGGGCACTACGGACAGAAGACCGGAGAGCGACCACGGGGCAAAGAAGGTCCGGTTCAGGTGCCGCGCCAGATTATGCTCGGCGGAAAACTCGCCCGCCGCTTGGCCAGGGATCGGAATCAGGGTCAAAGCCGCCCCGTAAGCGCCCAGCAGTGCCGCCGCCAGCGCGGCGCGTCCCAGGGGGGGGACCCGGTACAGACCGCGCCCCAGCAGATAGGCCAGCGCAATGATCTGGAGCACGCCCAGAGCAAAGGTCGGCTGCCGCCGCAGACTGGACTCCAGCAGGAGACCAACTGCAAACAGAACGACGGCACGCTGAACGACGTTTCGCGCACGCTGCCAGCGGGACAATTCCCTCTCCCGTTTTCCATTCGCGGAAAACGGGATCGCGACCCCGACAATGAACAGAAACCAGGGGAAGATCAGGTCGGCGAAGGTGATCGCCTGCCCCCAATCCGCATGCACTAGCTGAGGGGGCACCGCCCCGCCGACGGCGGTATTGTTGACCAGCAACATCCCGGCGATCGTCAAGCCGCGAAACGCATCCAGCGAGGCCAGCCGTGGGGGGCTGGCAGGCGCGGCTGGCGGCGAACGTTCGGGGCTGCCCTGCGGGGCGGCAGGGGCGATTTTCAAACGCGGCATGATAGGTCGTTGTACCCGATTGCTGTTTCCCGGCTATCCTTCGCGGGACCTTCGGCGAACCGACCGGGCCGCAGATTCTTGACACGAGGGGGGCGTCGGGCTATAATCGGTGATGCGCCCGCTTATGCCTCCCTGGAGATCAGACGGCGGCGGTTTGGAGTGATGTCCGAGTTGGTCGAAGGAGCACGACTGGAAATCGTGTAGGCGGGTTAAATCCGTCTCGTGGGTTCGAATCCCACTCACTCCGTAGTCTTCTGTCACGACTGCGTGACCCCCGAGACCCGCGCGAATCTCGGCGATCTTTGTGACATCCTTAAGGAGGCCGTTGCGCCGTTGCGTCGTCTGTCAAGGCCATTTGCCGCTTCCGCCCCGACTCCCCCTGCCGCTGATACTTCCGCGCTTCCTGTTTCCGTCACAAAGAGCCGTCGGCTCGGTGCGGCAAGCCGCCCTGCGCTTCGCACCCATCGCGCCACGGCCTGGCGGCGCGGCTTCGTGTTGCTCCTGATCCTGCCCGTGCTGGCGGCGGGCGGGGCGGCGAGCGCATACTACTATCGCCTGCACCGCTGGGCGACCTTTTTGAAACTGAGTGACCTTCCCGACACCGCGCCGCTGACCAGAGCGCGCCGAATTCTGGTGCTGTCTCCGCACTGCGACGACGAAACCCTGGGTGTCGGCGCGTTGATCTCGGACTCGCGGCGGGCGGGGATTCCCGTGACGGTGGCATTTTTGACCAACGGCGACGGCTTTCCCGTCGCGGCAGGTCGGGCACTTCGTGAGGTGAATATCTCCCCCGCAGATTATGTTCGCTTCGCCGAGATACGCCAGCGCGAATCGCTGTCCGCCGGGAAAGAGCTGGGCGTTGCTGGCAAGGACGTTGTCTTTCTGGGCTATCCGGACCGCGGCCTCAAATCTCTCTGGGAAACGAACTGGTCGCCCCGCAGCCTGTTCCGTTCCCCTTACACCCAGCACAAGCACTCCCCTTACGCTCGAACCTACTCGCCGCAGACCTCCTACTGCGGTGAATCCCTGCTCAAAGACCTGGTGCGGCTGATGGAACAGGTTCGTCCCACCGACATCTACGTGACACACCCCGCCGACGATCATCCCGACCATTACGCCGCTGCCGCCTTTGCCCAGGCCGCACTTCGGGAGTGCCGAAACGGGGGGGGATCAGACTCCTGGGCCACGCGGTCCCGGCTTCGGTTTTACCTGGTGCATCGCGGCGACTGGCCACTGCCGCAAGGCCTGCATCCCGATCAGCCTCTGCTGCCCCCGGTCGGTCTTGCCGGGCTCGATACCCACTGGAGCGTATTCCGGGCATCGTCCGGCGCTATCCGGTCCAAGCAGCGCGCCCTGGAGCGATATGTCTCGCAGACCGAGATCTCGGGCCGGTTCCTGCGCTCGTTCGTCCGGATCAACGAAATATTCGGCGAGATGCCCGATTGCGCCGCCTGTCCGGAACCGGCGCTTCCTGCTCTGGTGGCGCGTCAGAGCCGCGGTGCCGATACCGGTACTCCGGGCGTTTCCGCCAGAGATGCCACCGGAGACGATCTGATGCGTTATGCCGCCCCTGCGGCGGATCTGACCGGGTTGGCGGTACGCAGTGTCTCTCCAGGTGTTTT
>JACMJB010000298.1 GCA_014380815.1 Armatimonadota bacterium | reverse complement strand
CGCGAAACAAGCGCCGATGCCGTGATCGCCTCGACCGACTACCTGGCCTATGGCAACCTGATCAACGCGCGGATCTCCAGCGGGAGTGCCTCGGATGCGCTGCGCCGACTTTCCCTGTTGGAGGAGATCGGACGCAACAAGCCTGTTTACGCCTTTAGTTTAATCACCCGTGTCTCCAACGCGGACGACTCCGTGGAGGAGCCGCTTTACTGGTCCACATACGGAGCGCGTTTTTACCGATATTCGCAGCTGCTCCATAAACGCGACGCGGGCGCGGCCACTCCCGACGAACTCGGCAATCTTCTGGCGCTTGAAGCGGAGCTTCCCCCAGATCTGATCGCGGACTGGCTGCAGCGTCGGCTCCGCAACCACACGGTTAATCTGGCTTTGCTGGACCTGTTGGCGCGAAACCGACTGGCTTTTCTGCTGCTTACTTCCGATGACACCTCGCCCTGGGGAACGCCGTCGCGCGAGAAAGGCTGGCTGGAGAGCTGGGTCCGCATGCTTGGCCCGGAGGTGCAGGCACGCACTATGGTCCATCCCGGTGCGGACGAGGTAGGGTCCGCACTGGTCGCCCGGCTGATCGGGGAGCGGCGCGGCATCCGGCCCAAAATCGCCCCGGTCTATGCGCTCCCCGGTGGTGAGGAGATCACGGCACCCTATGAGGATCGTGCCGTGCGCCTGACAGTCGCGGGGCAGATCCGGGCGTGCGGCGGCGAAGTCACGGACAATCCCGACACCGCCGACATCGTTCTCGGGGTCCTGACCCCCTCGCCCCGCCGCACGGAGTTCCGCGATGATTTCGCCGCCGCCGAGCGCGCTGAGCGTGAGGGATACTACCGCGCGCTTTTCCAGACTCTCGGCACGCATCAGCGGGCGGGCCGTGCGGTTGCGGTCGGAGATGTGGCTTATCCAAACGGCGCGGACCCGCTCGCCATCGAGATACTGCTTGGCCCCGATCCGCCGCTGGAACCTGCCCGTCTTGCCGCTTTCGGAGCATGGAATACCGCTGGTAATACACTGGGTGTAGTTATTGCCCAGGCGGTCTGCTCGCTATCTATTGGCGATGACCCGGCGCGTGCCCACGCACAGTCCGCTTTTCTGGCGCATCGCTTCCTGGAGGACTGGGGGTACCAGACGCTGGTGCGGCGCGATGCCCGCGCCTTCTCCAAAGCCCAATTTGGAAGCCGCGATCCCGATCCTCAAGATGCGTCCCAGGTCGCCGCGGTCGCGGTCGCAACCGAGAATGGCCTCGCCCACCTCTTCGCCAAGCTTCAGGAGCGTGGCATCGGCGCGGGTCTGCGTCTCGTGTCCGGCTCCGTCCGTTTCCCCTGGCGGCGCACCTTCGAGGTGGACTTCGACCTGGCGTAGACCCGGTCCCCCCATGTACAGTGCGCTTATGCCCCTTAAAACCGACAACTCTGGCAACGATGCCCTCCGAGGCCGTCTCACCCGCTCTTCGTACGATGCCATCGTTATCGGGGCGGGGCCGAATGGTCTCGCCGCCGCAATCACGCTTGCGCAGCGCGGCTGGAGCGTTGCTCTGCTGGAGGCTGCCTCCGCGCCTGGCGGCGGCTGCCGCTCCGAGGCGCTGACTCTCCCCGGCTTTGTCCATGATGTCGGGTCCGCGATCCATCCGCTGGGAGCCGGTTCGCCCTTTTTCCGAACGCTTTCATTGGAGAAATACGGTCTCGAATGGGTCCATCCGGTCTCCCCGCTTGCCCACCCGTTCGACGAAGCAGAAGCGGGCGCAGCGGTCCTCGAAACCTCGCTGGAAGAGACCTGTGATGGCCTTGGGGAACGTGACGGGAAGGCTTATCGCCGCCTGATGGCCCCATTGCTGGAGGAGACCGGAGGCGAAAACGCGGTGGACCGGCTGTCGCGCCTGCTGCTCTTCGCCTCGCCCCCCGCCACTCGTGATCTGCTAGGTCTTCCCGTCGCCGACATAATCCGGCTCGGCGCGTTCGCGGTGCGCTCCGCGCGCGGTGCCGCGGATGCCCTGTTTGTCGGATCACGGGCGCGCGGCCTCTTTGCGGGCCTCGCTGCCCACTCGCTGCTTCCGCTGGAGCAGGGACCCTCCGCCACAGTCGCGCTTGCCCTTGCCGCGGCGGGGCACGCTTTCGGGTGGCCGTTCCCAAAAGGGGGGGCACAGCGTCTCGTGGATGCTCTGGTCGCCTGCTTTCGGGACCTTGGCGGCGAACTGATCACCGATGCCCGTGTCACTTCACTGGACGACCTGCCGCCCGCCCGCGCGATCCTGTGCGATCTTTCGCCACGCTCGCTCGTCGCTATCGCTGGGAACCGCCTGCCACGGGGCTACCGCCGCCTGCTGGAAGACTTCCGTTACGGCCCCGGCGCGTTCAAAGTGGACTGGGCACTGGACGGTCCTATCCCGTGGAAACGGAGTGCCGCCGCCTGCGCGCGCGCGGGCACGGTCCATCTTGGCAGTACTTTTGGCGAGATCGCGGAAGGAGAACGTGCTGTCGCGCGGGGCGAGCATCCGGAGCGTCCCTACGTCCTGCTCGCGCAGCAGACCCTGTTCGATCCATCGCGTGCGCCGGTCGGCGGACACACGGTCTGGGCCTACTGTCATGTTCCCAGTGGCTCCACCCTCGATATGACGGGCCGGATCGAGAATCAGATCGAGCGGTACGCCCCCGGCTTCAAAGAGCGCATCCTCGCAAAGAATGTCCTGTCGCCCGGCGCACTGGAACGCGGCAACCCCAATCTTGTCGGCGGGGATGTCGGGGGCGGTGTCTTTGACTGGCGTCAGATCCTGTTTCGGCCCACCCCACGGGCCATCCCGTTCACCACCCCGGTCCCCGGACT
The DNA here is from genome assembly GCA_014380815.1 of Armatimonadota bacterium. Taxonomy (GTDB): domain Bacteria; phylum Armatimonadota; class Armatimonadia; order Armatimonadales; family Armatimonadaceae; genus JACMJB01. Next base: position 2,133 of record JACMJB010000298.1, on the reverse strand, counting down.
GTTTCTCTGTTCCGCCTCGACACCGCCCGGCCCAGGGGTCCATGGCATGTGCGGCTACTGGGCAGGTCTTGTAGCCTCTCGCAGGGCATGAAAAACGCCCCGGCGGATGCCGGGGCGTTTACGACTGCAGAGCGCACCTTCCTGAAGCTTAAGGGGCGGGAGCAGGGGCCGGGGTAGCCTCCGGAGCAGGAGTCGCCTCCGGGGCCGCGGGGGCTGCCGGGTCCGCCGGAGCGGGCGTTGCATCGGCGGCAGGTGTGGCTTCCACGGCAGGTCCCGTGGTGTCACCGGGCGTCAGCACCGTCTCGACCGGGTGGATCAGACCGTTGCTTGCCGGGATATCGTTCTCGATCACCGGGATGCCGTTGATCTTCAGACCCGCCTTGTTGGTAATGACGACGACCGCGCCCCCAAGTGTCAGGAGATTGGTGCCATCAGGCAAGGTCTTGAGGTCGTCAATGGTATAGCGTCCTTTGACCGTGTGAAACTCCAGGCGCGTCTTCAGCGTTGCCTTGAACTCGGCGCTAAGCGGGGTTCCCCCAGCGGTGGGCGCAAAGAGCGGTATGAGTGGAGAATCGGCGGGAAGCTTCGCAAAGGCGGCTTCGTTTGCACCAAAGACCGTGAAGGGGCCCTTGTCATCGCGGTAGATCGCCAGCATATCGGCATTTTCCATGCCCCGTGCGAGCGACTGGAAGTCCGGGCTGTCCTTGGCCACATCGTAGATCGGCTTATTGCCGACCGGAACGATGCCCTCCGCGGGGGTCGGTGCAGCGGCCTCGGCGGCAGCGGCCCCGGCTCGACTGTCCCGGATGGTCGCATAGATCCCATAGGCTACCAGAAGCAGGACAGCACCCTGGATCACGTCCCGGTTGGAAAGGCCATTGATACCCAGGAAGTTACCGCTGCTCCCACCGCCGGTATCAATGCAGTCGTCGTCCTGCGCGAAGGCGGTAATACCCCGTACCGGGATCTGGGCCGAGATGAACCCGGCAAGAGCCATAGCAACCACAAATCGAACGAAACGCTGTCCACCAAATCTCATATCTTGCTCCTTATTCAGGATGCCCGCTTACGCGCGCTCTGCTTAAACCGAAGTGACGAATATTCAATGTGAGAATTATCCCCGGAAGATAATTCTCTATCACGGACAAAATCAGAAAAGGTGGCGCGACGCTGCGGGTCCCATGATAAGGCGGTAAAATCAGCAACAGCTTCAGAAACTGCAACAATTGATCTCACACCGCTCGCCATTGTACCCAGGTTTTTGCCGTTCACACCAGGAATAAATTCAAAAAGAAAAATATTACCCCTGGTCTGTATTCGGCCCCTTCGGCCCTCTTTTAGCCGCTATCGAATCCGGTAGGCCACCAGTTCCTTGGTCATGGCGATATTGCCGCTCAAGAACCGCTGGCGCACCATCCCGACCCCCGGCGCGAACCAGCGCGACATGGGGAAGGCCGCCTGTCGCCCGTTGATACTTGCGACCAGCATCGTGTCCACCCGATAAGCGATCACCTTACGCTGCGCGAACGAGACCTCCTCGGCATAAGCGACCCGGCTATGGCTTTGGGCGGGGAGAATGGACTTGCCGATCTGGACTGTCCCGGTCCATTTCGCGGTGCTGCCCTCCCGGACCGGGTAGCGAACAAGCGGCAGGGCCGGTGTCGCTGTCAGCGACTGCGCCCCGCCAATGGCGGAAAGGTAGATCCCTTTCGCGTCTACCCGGAAGGTTTCGGTCCGGTAGGGTTTCGCCTGTTTCTCCTGTTGTATATGGATCAGAACGCTGCTGCCGCCCCCGGCCAGTGGACGGCGTGCGACCAGGGTTGCCTTTTCAAGGGAAGCAGGGATTGGCCTGCCGACATTATCGAGTACCGGGTCCTGGCCACCATCGGACCCCATCCGGCGCAGTGTCACTCGGTTCTGCCAGGACCCGCCTGCCGCCACAGGGAGCAGAGCACCCTGCTTGGCTTTCGTGACCATGGAGGATGTCTCACCCGGCAGATGGATCAATGCCTCATCCTCGCCGCTATTCTTGACCGCCTCGCCGCAGCCGAAGGAGCCGATCAAGAGCAGGAAGGCACCTGATGCAAGCAGGTATCTGGCGGGATCACGCCGTCCGGAGGGAGCCATCTACTG
>JACMJB010000297.1 GCA_014380815.1 Armatimonadota bacterium | reverse complement strand
CTGGAGCTATGATCTGCTGACAGGCGCGGAGAAGACGGTGCTAAGGCGTCTGTCGGTATTCGTGGGCGGGTGGACGCTTGCAGCGGCGGAGGCGGTCTGCAGCGGCGGCGGGGTCCCGGCGGAGGCGGTGCTGGACCTGCTTACCTCGCTCGTGGACAAGTCACTGGTGGTCTACGAAGAGAAAACGAACGACACGGGCGGCGCGGGCGACACAGAGGAAGAGAGCCACGGGGAGGGTGCGGGCCGCTCGCGCCTGCTGGAGACGGTGCGGCAGTACGCTGGGGACCGCCTCGCCGAGAGCGGGGAGCAGGAGGCCGTGCGGGAGCGCGCGGCGGTGTGGTTCCTGGAGATGGCGGAGACAGCGCAGCCGGAGCTGACCGGGCCGGAGCAGGCACGGTGGCTGCGGCGCCTGGAAAGCGAGCACGACAACCTGCGGGCCAGCCTGCTCTGGTACGAGAGGGAAGCGGGCGGAGAAAGGGGAGTGCGCCTGGTGGGCGCGCTGTGGCAGTTCTGGGCAGTGCGGGGGCACCTGGGCGAGGGCCGCCGCTGGCTGGACCAGGCGCTTTCGAGGCCCGCGTCCACCGGGAAGGAAGGAGAGGGAGCCGAAGCCTCGGAGGCGGAAGCTGCGGCGAGGGGCAAAGCGCTCAACGGGGCCGGGGCGCTGGCCTACAGTCAGGGCGATTATGCGGCGGCGCGAACCCGGTACGCGCAGAGCCTGGCGGTCCGCCGCCGACTGGGGGACCCCCGGAGCATCGCGGCGTCGCTGATCAACCTGGGGAACGTCGTTCTCGAAGAGGGCGACTGGGAGGGGGCGCGGTCGCTCTACGAGGAGAGCCTCGCTCTGTTGCGCCCGCTGGGGGACCCGCGATTCATCGCCAATGCCCTGGGCAACCTGGGGCTGGTCGCCCACTATCAGGGCGATTACGCGCGCGCGCGGGCGCTGCACGAGGAGAGCGTTGTTGAGCGTCGGCGGCAGGTCGGGGATCACCGGGGCATCGCCTTCTCGCTAATCAACCTGGGAAACGTGTCGCTGGCGCAGGGCGATTACGCATCCGCCCAGGCCCAATTCGAGGAGAGCCTGGCGATCCTGCGGCCGCTGGGAGACCGGCAGTTCATCGCCAACGCACTAGGGAATCTGGGGCTGGTGGCGCTTCGGCAGGGCGAGTATGAGCGTTCGCGGGCGCTGCAGGGCGAGAGCCTGACGATCCTGCTACAGCTAGGAGACCAGCATGGCACCGCCCTGCTCTTCGAGGGCCTGTCCGGGGTTGCGCACGGGGAGGGTCACATGCGCCGGGTGGCCTGCCTGCTGGGGGCGGCGGCGGCCCTGCGCAACAGCATCGGCAATCCCCCGACTCTGGTGGAGCAGGCCGAACTGGACGAGCGGGCGGCGCAGGGTCGTGAGGTGCTGGGTAAGGCCGCGTTTGCCGCCGCCTGGGACGCAGGACAGGCGATGACGGCAGAGCAGGCTGCGGCGTACGCGATGTCCCGCGACGACGAAGTGTGACCACCGAATCGCCGAACCGACCGACCCGCACTGGCGCCCGCCAGAACTGTGGCCCCGGTGAGAACAAAGGCTCCGGCCCACGAGCAGGCCGTGAGGACAGAAGTCCCCGCCACGAATGGCCGGGCTTGGATTGGTGCGGACGTAAAGGGCACGGCGGCCTCGGTCTCGGGTTCCTGGCAGGCGGTCCCACTGGCGGTGAACGTTCGCCTTCCCGACCGGATGCCAGGCACCGTTTGGAGCCTCTTCCACACCAAAAGAAGGCCGGACGATGGCTCGTCCGGCCTGAAATAGTCCGTCACCACACGGTTTCTACGCTGCCTTGACTGCCTCGACAATATGAGAGGCGGAGATCCCGAACTTCTCCAGAAGCTCCTCGGGCTTACCGGAGCGGGGCATCTCGCGAACGGCAAGGTGGGTGAACTTTGCCAGTGCAACACCCTTCTCCGCCAGGGCGGCGAGAACCGCATCGCCGAGGCCGCCCTCAGCCCAGTGGTCCTCGACCACGATCAGGTGACCGGTCTCCTGCGCGGCTTTCGCAAGGGTGTCGGTATCCACAGGCTTGACCGAATACAGGTCAATGACGCGCACCGGGATTCCCTCGCCTGCAAGCTGATCGGCGGCCTTGATCGCCTCGTGGAGAGTGATCCCCGCTCCGATTATCGTGGCTTTGTCGCCGTAGCGCACGGTCTTCGATCCGCCGATGGGGAAGGTCTCGTCCGGGCCGTAGAGCACGGCGGTCTTTTCGCGAGTCGAGCGCAGATACGAAACGCCGTCGCGCTCCGCCATCGCCTTGATCAGATGGATGGTCGAGACCGCATCGCTGGGGTAGAGGACCGCGCTGCCGTGGACCGCGCGGAACATCGAAAGATCCTCCAGCGCCATCTGGGACGGGCCATCCTCGCCAATCGAGATTCCGGCATGCGAGCCGCAGAGGCGCAGGGTCGCGCGCGAGACCGCCGCCATGCGGATCTGGTCGTAGGAGCGGGAAAGGAAGGCGGCGAAGGTCGCGGCGAAAGCGACACTGCCCCGGATCGTCAGTCCCTGGGCCGCAGAGATCATCATCTGCTCGGCGATAAAGATCTCGAAGTAGCGGTGCGGATACTCCTTGAGGAACGTTTCGGAGAACGTCGAGTTGCCGACCTCGGCATCTAGCACGACCACATCGCCCCGGGCCGCTCCGAGCGCCTTGAGCGCATCGCCGTAGGCCTGACGGGTGGCGTATTTTGTGCCCATCTCGTAGGCGGGGGCGACAAACTCGCGGTTCTCCGGTCGGGGCGTGGGCTGCAGATCTTCGGGAAGCGGGGGCTTGACGATCAGGTCCCCGGATGGGCTGCCAAGCTCCACGAGCGCCTTCTCCTGCTCGTCCGGCTTCATCGCTTTACCGTGCCATCCGGGCTGGTCGGCGGTGAACGAGACACCGTGTCCCTTTTCCGTCTTGGCGACAATCAGCACGGGCTTGTCGGCGGCGCGCGCCTCGGTATAAGCGTCGTGGATCGCGCGCACATCATGGCCGTCAATAACAATCGTGTGCCATCCGAACGCCTGGGCGCGGGCGGCATAAAACTCCGTGTGCCAGCCGATCGCGGTCGGCCCGCGCTGACCCAGCCGGTTGCAGTCCAGGATCGCGATCACATTATCGAGTCCGTAGTGCTGTGCGGTCGCGAATGCCTCGTAGATAGAACCTTCGGCCATCTCGGAATCGCCCAGCACGACCCACACCTTGTAGGGCAGGTTTTCCAGGTGCTTTCCGGCAATGGCGATGCCCACCCCGATCGGAAGCCCCTGGCCCAGCGACCCGGTGGCGGCATCCACGTAAGGGATCTCCGGGGTCGGGTGACCTTCCAGCCGGGAATCGAACTGGCGCAGAGTCAGCAGTTCTGCGTCGCTGATCGCGCCCGCCGCTTTGTAGAGGGCATACAGGACCGGACAGGCGTGCCCCTTGGAAAAAATCAGATGGTCGTTGTTGGGCTTATGCGGTGCGTCGAAATCGTAGTGCAGGTGCGACTTCAGAAGGACCGCCATCAGATCGGCGGCGCTCATGCCCGAGGTCGGGTGTCCGGACCCGGCGGCGGTGGTGCAGCGGATGGAGTCGGCGCGAAGCTGTGCGGCGAGGGCCTTCCATTCCTGGGTAAGGTCCGCGGACTGCGTGGGCGGATCGAGCGTGGCGGTACTCATGGGTATCATCGTCTCCCGTGGGGTTAGTGGTTCGGTGCCAGGTTTACTGAGCAGCGGATCAGGCACCCTTACGGGTGCCGCTAGGACAGCGTACGGCGGCACCCGTGGCACGTCTGCCGCCTACTCCCCCATTGTACCTGCCGCGTCAAGCCCTGAACTGTTGACCGCGCCGAAGCGAATGTGCCACAATCTTCAAAACGCCACACCACACTCCGCCGAATGGTCGGCGGCGTCCGAGCGTTCCCTGCCGCTGGGTCTGCCCGCCTCAAGCGGGAGGGAGACAAAGGAGACACACGTTGCCTCGCACCAAAAAGGCTGCCGCCCCGAAACCGCTGACCGCCGCGCACCGCACTCTGCTCGCTACCTGCCTTCACCTTGGCACCGATGACTCGCGGGCGCTTGCCACCCACCTGCACCTGTCAGTGGAAACGGTTTCCACCTACTTTCAGCGGATCCACAAGCGGCTTGGCACCGTCACGCGGACGGAAGCCATACTGCGCTATGCCCGCGAAACCGGCCT
>JACMJB010000296.1 GCA_014380815.1 Armatimonadota bacterium | reverse complement strand
CCTCCAGGACAGCTTCCATGCGCTCGGCATCCGTGACCATATACGGGGAGATATAGCCCTTGTCGAACTGCATCCCCTCGACAAGCTCCAGGCTTGTGCCGGTGCTCTTGCTCTCCTCGACGGTGATGACGCCGTCCTTGCCGACCTTGTCCATCGCCTCGGCGACCAGTTCGCCGATCGTGCGGTCGTTGGCGGAGATGGTGGCGACGTTGGTGATCGCTTCCTTGCCCTCGACCGGAATAGCGATGCGCTTGATCTCGGCAACAGCGGCTTCTACCGCCTTATCAATCCCGCGCTTGATCAGCATCGGGTTCGAGCCGGCGGCGACATTACGAAGGCCCTCGCGAACGATCGCCTGTGCCAGAACGGTCGCGGTGGTCGTTCCGTCTCCGGCGACATCGTTGGTCTTGGAGGCGACTTCGCGAACGAGCTGCGCGCCCATGTTCTCGAACTTGTCCTCTACCTCGATCTCCTTGGCGATGGTGACGCCGTCGTTGACGATGGTCGGGGAGCCGAACTTCTTCTCCAAAACGACATTGCGGCCCTTGGGGCCAAGGGTCACCTTGACGGCATCCGCGAGAATGTTGACGCCGCGCTCCAGGCTCCGGCGGGCCTGCTCCTCAAACTGTAGTTCTTTGGCTGCCATTTTTGATTAGCCCTCCACAATACCCAGAATATCGTCCTGACGAAGAATGATTACATCCTCGCCGCCTACCTTGATCTCGGTCCCGCCGTACTTACCGTAGACGACCTTGTCGCCCACTTTCACCTCAACGGCGACCGTGGTGCCGTTGTCGAGCGTCTTGCCCGGACCAACGGCGAGCACCTCGCCGGTCTGCGGGCGCTCCTTGGCAGAATCCGGAAGCACGATTCCCCCGCGGGAAGTCGTTTCGGCCTCGATAGCCTTGACCACAATGCGGTCCCCAAGCGGCTTGAGCATATTCAAGCACCTCCAAGAATAGATTTCAAAATCAGCGTAAACAGGCGCGTCGGCAATAACAGAGCGGCATTTAGAGCGTTAGCACTCTGCATCTTTGTCTGCCAACCGAGGGAGATGGTATCAGAGAGCGTCAAAAAATTCAAGCCCTTCCGCGCAAAACCTGCGAAAAACTCGCAAGTTTGCAGCGCGTGTGACCGGGCAGTTATCCGGTGGGACGCCGCTTCGTTTTCGGAGGGGGGACCGGACTGGGGCGCGGCTGGCGCGCGGGCCAGGCGAACGGATTCCGTCGTGATGGCGTGTCCGCCGGAGGGGGACTCACCACGGCGACCGGGAGAGCGACGGTCTGCGTGGGTGCGGACTCTGGGGCAGAAGACACCGTCACGCCGTGGAGCGCTTCGACTGCCTGAGCCGCAAGATCCGCGAACGTTTCGTAGCAGAGGGTGCAGCCCAAAAGACCCTCCCGGCGAAGCTGCGTTTCCGTCAGGCCGCAACGAGGGCAGGTACGGACCGGTGCCGCAGGCGTTTCCAAAAGAGCCGTCTTCGTGGCGTTGGGCGGGGTGGTCACTGTTGCTGGCTGAGTATAACATAGTGGCCCCCTTTGAAACAATCGGTGTAGCGAGAGCGAAGGTTTAGCGGCGTTCGGAAACCGGCGATACCATAAGCGGCAACGAAATCGGAAAAGAGGGGCACGTTTACGAACAACAACGTGGGGGAAGTGGCGATGCGGAATGCGTAAAGCCCAGGGAACCGAGACGGGCGCCGAAGCGCCGCCGGGCGGGGAGCGAACCTCGGCCGCCAAAGCGGTCTATGGGGACGGAGACGTTCCGGGAGTCGTGATTCGCGCCGGGCGCGGCCTGTACATCGTGCAGACCGACAGCGGGCGTATTATTCCCTGCAAGCTGCGCGGCAACTTGAAGAAAAACCTGACTTATCCCGAGAGCACTAACCGTGGGCACCGTGTGGAGAAGGTTCGAAAGCTGCGCGAGACAGATCCCATGGCGGTAGGGGACCGTGTCGAGATCACCGTGGATGAATCCGGTCAGGCAGGGGTTATCGAGGCGATCATGCCGCGCCGCGCCGCGCTCTCCCGGCGCTCCGGCAATGAACGGGAACGGCAGACCCTGGTCGCGAACCTGGAGCTTGCCGTGGTGACCTTCGCCGCGCTTGAACCACGCGTGGACCTGTACAAGCTGGACCGCTTCCTGGTGCTTGCGGAAGACGCCGAACTGGACATTTTGATCGTCCTCAATAAGGCCGAACTGGCTACACCCGCCGAGATCGAACAGGTCGCCGCCCCGTACCGGCGAATCGGCTACCCGGTTCTTGCGACCAGTGCCCGTACCGGAGCGGGGATCGAGGAACTGCGCGGTTTTCTGAAGAGCAAGATCTCAGCCTTCGCCGGTCCTTCTGGAGTCGGGAAATCCTCTCTCTTGAATGCCCTGCAGCCAGGACTCGCGCTGAAAACGGCGGAAATCGGCACGATCACCTTCAAGGGACGGCATACCACGGTCGCCGCTGAACTTCTGCCGCTTGGCTTTGGCGGCTGGGTCGCGGACACGCCCGGACTGCGCCAGGTCGAGTTCTGGGACCTGGACCCGGAGGATGTCGGCTTCTGCTTTCCCGAAATGGCTCCGCTGATGGGGCAGTGCCGATTCGCGAACTGTCGTCACCGTGAGGAACCCGCCTGCGCGGTCCGCGCCGCGGTCGCGTCCGGCGAGATAGACCAGCGCCGCTACGAAAGCTATCTGGAGATGACGAAAGACGCGATCTGAGAGCGGGGCAAAAGATGCCGCTGTCAGGGATATTCCTGACCCCTGGTGGACGCCAGGGATCGAACGATCGTCCGGAGGGTCTCTGCGGCGGCGGAGTGCGCGTCTACGCGGGGCCAGGCGGCCCAAACCTCCGCCTGCAGACCCTCGCTCTCTGCCGATTCCAGAGGCACATAACGCATTCCCGGTGTGGGGTTCCTTCCAAAAGTTGCGGGCGTCAGCAGTATCCCATTGCCAGCCGCGACGAGAACCGCGCAGTTCTGCTGCGCCTCGCGATGAGAGACGCGCGGCACAAACCCTGCTGCCTGACACGCCGCCCTAACACGGTCGTAATACGCGGGATAGTCTGAGCGTGG
>JACMJB010000295.1 GCA_014380815.1 Armatimonadota bacterium | reverse complement strand
GTGCTGACGACTCTTTTTGCACTGCTGGTGATGGCAGCGGGTCTGCTTCTGAGGCATAAGACGGAGGGGGTGCGGTTTGCGGTGGATGCCGTGCTGTTCCTGGTATTTCTGGTTTTGAATGCCATCGGTGGCCTGACGGCAAGAGTCTCCTAGGGTCCTAGGACGAGAACGACTGCGGAGAGAAGATGAAGATCGTTGTTTTGGATGCCTTGCCGCTCGATGCCGACCACGACCTGGACTGGTCGCCGCTGCGCGCCATCGGAGACGTGACCCTTCACGAGCGCACCGCGCCGGATGAGACCGCATCGCGGATCGCGGCGGCGACGGTGATCTACACTAATAAAGTGCGTCTGGGAGCGGCGGAGATGGACGCCGCGGGGCCGGGTCTGAAGTTCATCGGTGTGCTGGCGACCGGCTACGACGGGGTAGACGTGGCGTCCGCCCGGCAGCGCGGCATCACCGTCTGCAATGTGCCCGGCTACTCGGCGGCATTTACCGCGCAGACCACGATCGCGCTGCTGCTGGAGCTTTGCCAGCACGTCGGGGCGCACAGCGCGGCGGTCCGCGCGGGCGAGTGGCAGCGACGCGGCATCTGGAGCTTCTGGGACACGCCGCTGATCGAACTGAGCGGCAAAACGCTGGTCGTAGTGGGTCTTGGTGCGGTCGGGGGGCGCGTGGCAAAGATCGCCGAAGCCCTGGGGATGACGGTCCTTTCCGCTCAGCTTCCTCATCGCCCGGCGCGGGAGGCGGGCAGTTCCGGGGCCTGGCTGCGCCTGCCACTCAGCGAGGCTCTATCGCAGGCCGATGCGGTCAGCCTGCACTGCCCGCTGACTCCGGAAACGCGCGGTCTGGTCAACGCCGAGCGGCTGGCTCAGCTCAAGTCCAGCGCACTGCTGGTGAATGCGGCGCGGGGACCGGTGGTGGACGACCACGCGGTCGCGGGGGCGCTTCACTCCGGGCATCTGGCGGGCTTCGCCGCCGATGTCCTGTTCCCGGAGCCACCCGATGGGGAGAACCCTCTGCTCACCGCGCCGAACACCCTGCTGACCCCACATCTGGGCTGGGCGTCGCGCCCCGCCCGCGAGCGGCTGCTTGCGATCAGTGCCGCGAACCTGCGCGGCTTTCAAGACGGCCTCCCACAAAACGTGGTCGCTTAGGTCTGCCCGCTCGAATCAGCCAGAGAGCCGATCAGTCGCCGTACCGCGTCGGCTCCTTGTTGTGGATACCGGCTTCGTCGGTGCGAACCGCGGTTCGCAGCCGCGCATAAAGAGGCCGCGCGTTCGGCTCCAACTGGTCTTGGAAAGAGTCCGAGCTGATCCAGGCGAAATCGTCGGGGTCTCCCCATTCCTTGAGCGGCACCCACTGCGCCTGGGCAGAATAATGCAGCGTGAGCCGGTCACCCTCTACCGATGACCTCCCCCGGTGCAGCGTGTGGGCGTCCATGTACAAGATATCGCCTGGCTCCAGAGCCGTCGTCACCTCGCCGGGCAGCTTCGCCGTGCTCCTCTGCCGCACCGATGTCCACTCCTGCTCGGTCAGCGGGCGGCGGTGCGAACCAGGGATGACCAGGAAACAGTCATCCACGTTCAGTGCGGCGTTAAACTGAACATGGTCCTGGGCACGCGGCTTGTTCGGGACGACATCGTACAAAGCTTCACTGAGATCCCGGTGCCAGTGCAGATCGTAGCCCACCACTTTGGGTGTCCAGAGTATCTTGATACCCCAGGCGCGCGGCTCTGGCCCCAGCAGAGCGTGCAGCATCTCGTGTACCCTTGGGTGCGCGAACACATTGACCAGCCCCGGCTCAAACAGACTGGGGCGCGTGATCTCGTTGATTCCCCATGTCGCCAGGGGTTTTAGGGCGTCGGGAATGACCGCGCCCTCGTCCTTTCCGCCGAACCAGTAGCGCGTCCCTGGTGGGAGCAGTTCTCGCGTTTTGCGCTGGACCCGCTCGGCGAGCGCGCGCAGATCCGAAAGCTCCGAGGGCGAGAACACCCCGCGATCAATGAGGTAGCCCTCTCTCTGGAAGGCGTCTGTTTGGGAAGGGAGCAGCGTTTTTGTCATTCTGTTATCTGGCATTCCGTTATCCAGTCATCCTTTCAACGTGTAGGACTCGCGCCCATCGCTGATGGTCATTTGCCCGTTTTTGATTTTAATGAAGGGACTGTCGAAGACACCGTCGTTTGCCCAGTGCGCCCAGTCCACCTGCTTGCCGTTGATGCTGCCGGTCGCCCGCAGGCCCGCGTGCTGATAGGTCATGACGAGGTCGTCCCCGGCAAGCGAGCGACAGCGGACCGTCGCGCCGTCTTTGCGGGGCTTTTCTCGCAAAGCGGCGTCGGCGAACCGCTCCAGCGAGGGGTAGGCGTCACGCTCCACTGCCTCAATGACATAGCCGCTGATCCCATCGGTCCCCGCCGGAACCGTCAGAATCTGGTATTTTCGAAGGACCGCCATCGAGTCCGGGATGCTCGGAGGGGAGGGCCGCACCCAGCGCGGCGGCCCGCCGATCGGACGGACCACCACAAACGCTTCTCCCGCTGCTATCGCGATGCCGTTTTCCCGCTCGAGGATCTGCTGAGCAGCGCGTGGCACGAACAGCCACGAGGCTGCCGCCTGTGGCGCGGTCTCCCACCAGGCGGCAAGCGCGCTGGAACCTGCTGTGGCAGCGGTGTCGGGAGCAGTGCCGGGCACGAGCGCGCCCGCGGCGTTGGCAAGACGGGATCTCTGCTCGCTGGTGGCGACCGCGCCTTCGGGGGCCGCCTCGGTCGGTCCGGTTAGCAGGATCATCGCGCCGCGTTTTTGCAGCGTCTGGTCATAGGGGCTATGGCCCTCCGGATGGCGGAAACGTGGCTGTCCGCCGCCGAACACCAGCGCGCGGTCCTTATCCCCGCAGACGAGCCGCCACACCGTTTGTTGCGCCGGGTTATCCACCATCGTCAGAGCGACACTGCCCAGGCCAAAGCCCTTGGCCCCGTAAAACGTTTCCTGAAACACATTGCGCTCTTTGCTGTGGTAC
>JACMJB010000294.1 GCA_014380815.1 Armatimonadota bacterium | reverse complement strand
CCGCCGGAATTTCCGGCGGTCCCTGCTTTCTTCTCGTGCTGTCCGGCGTGTGGGTCAGTGAAAACCGACCCGTTCTTGCCCGATTAAAACCCCAGGCGGGGCGTCGGTGTGGCTCCGATCCCGTTCCCCACGCCGCCATTGATGCCCACCGGACCGCCTGCTATCCCGCCCGGCAGCCCCACTGGGGCACCAGCTCTTGAGTTTCCGCCGCCGCCCCCTTGACGCGAGAAGCTGGGGATCTGGAGGATTCGAAATAACCCCGCGATGTCCGCCGGGTCAAGGTAGGTCAGCGTGATAACGTCGGTGCTTTGACCCGTGACCGCAAGGAGGCGATTGCCATCCTGGTCCGCAATCAGCATCTGCTCGGAGGACGGCCCTCTGCTGCTGGCAGGTCCTCCGCCCAGCACTTCCGGAGGAACGATCCCGCCGGGTGTGGCGGCGCGGCGCGGCTTGATGAGATACACACCAGAATCCACGGTGTAGCTCAGCGGCACGGACGAAGAGCGCAGCACCAGGCGCAGGGCGTTCTCGAAAGGCTGATCGGTGATCTTCAGCGTGAGATAGCCCTGCACCGCGTTGTCCAGTGAGTAATCACTCTTGACCTGACGGAACAGCTGGTCCAGTGCCTGGCGGATCGGCGCATCCCGAAGGTCCAGCGTGACGCGCGCTTCGGCGGGGGACGTCGCGGGGGCGCTTTTTGGCGCGGTCGAGGCAGGGGCAGGGACCGTCTGCGCCCGCACGGAGGTCGGCACCAGGGTGGCGGCGATTCCCAGGCTCAGCAGCACAGCGGTCTTTATTCGATGGTTCATGGCAGTCGCTCCCTAAGTTTCACGGTTGGACCCGCCCCGAAGGAACCGGCTTCAAACCAGCAGAGTTTACTTCTTTTTCGAAGCCGAGGCCGGAACAAATCTCAAAGCGACCCCGTTCATGCAGTAGCGCAGGCCCGTTGGCTTGGGACCATCATCAAACACATGCCCCAGGTGCCCGTCACAGCGGCTGCACTGCACCTCCGTACGCACCATGCCAAGCGCCCGGTCCGAGATCTCGGTGACCGCCGACTTCTGCAGCGGCTGATAGAAACTCGGCCAGCCCGTTCCACTCTCGAACTTATTCTCCGAGCGGAAGAGCGGCAGTCCGCAGCCCGCACAGACGAAGGTTCCCTGGTCGTGGAGGTCATTGTAGGGGTGCGAGTAAGGACGCTCCGTTCCCTCCTGGCGCAACACATTGAACTGCGCGGGAGTCAGCAGCTTACGCCACTGATCGTCCGTCAGGGCCACTTTACCGTCTTTGCCCGGCTTGGGGCGCGGCGCGCTTGCCTCTTTACCACCAGGAGCGGTTGTCGCCAGCGGTGCAATTCCCTTTCCCGGCAGGGTGGCGGCAAACGTCCCGACCGCCGCCGCTCCCAGAGCGGCAAGCAGTGCTGTCATTCGCAGTCTTGGGTTCATCTCAATAACATCTTTCTTGTTTCAAAGCCGGTCTTTAAAGCCCGGCATACCAGTCATAACCCTGCTCGTACCAGTAGTCGGTGGGACGCTCTCGTGCATAGGCGATCGAGGTGATCAGCTTGATATTCTTGATACCGTATTTGTGCGGGATCACCAGTCGGAGCGGCGCGCCATGCTCCACGCGGAGCGGCGTTCCGTTCATGTGGGTTGCGAGCAGCGTCTGTGGGTGCAGACAATCCGCAAGATGCAGGCCGACGTAGTAGCGCTCATCGGGATAATCGGCAGGCTCGGACAGCATACTGACATACTCGGTGCCCGAAGGCGGCGCATACTTTTTCGCGAAGTCCACGAAGCGAACTCCGCTCCAATTGACGACCGTGCTCCAGCCCTCGATACATTTCAACTCCGTAGTCTGCTCCGCACGGGGCAGATCCCTCAGATCCGCAAGCGTTAGCTTCCTGTCCTCTGCTCCGTCGCCCAGACCGCTCAGCCTCAGCCGCCATGCCGCCAGGTCTACCACGGGCGTGGTCCCCTTGTAGTTATTACGCGGTTCCTCCGCCGCCGAGCGCGGAAACTCCCTCGCACGATGCGTGGGACGGTAAAACAGCCGCTGCGCGACCGTCTCATTGAAGCCAAGGACCTTGCGGAGCGGGATCTTCGCGCCGTTGCTTTCCGGCGCGTACTTGTTAAATGCCACCAGGCCGCCCACCCCGGCCCCGGTCGCGAGGCCAGCCCATAAGAACGAGCGGCGGGAAAGACGGCGGATTCGCGCTTCTGCCTCCCGCACCGCCTCCGGGGACGCTTCGCCCGCATCCTGCGCCATCTCCTGATGTTCGTTCACGATCGTTTTCCTTCTAGCGACTCCAAGCGCGGGGTCCTCTGCTGCCGGACCATCTCCGTGTCCCGGAGGAGTCGGTATACCCGCACATTGACTTCATCATCCCGCTCCGCTTCCGCGCGCTTGCCCGCGCAGGCGCTTTGCCGATTCTGACGAACCAACAGGAAGCCCGTATGGGGCGAAATCACGCGCCCCCCTTGCGGATCGCCTCGGTGAGGTGCCCACTGCGGTCCACCTCATAGCCGGTAATCATCGCCCGGAAGTTGTTCCAGCCCGCCCTCGCCACCTGCGCGATATGCACGAAGAAAAAGGCGAGCAGCAGCATGGTGATCCAGAAGTGCTCCAGCCGTGCTGTCTGGTAGCCGCCCAGAAGTGTCACCAGCCAGGTCAGCTGCGCGGGCTTGTAGATCGCAAGCCCGGTCACTACCATCCCGAACCCCAGCACGACCACACTGCTGTAGGCGATCCGCTGAGCATGATTGAACTTGGCGATGGGGAGCGGCTTGCGGTACAGCTTCAAGTCGTGAAGGACGACCTTGAACGCCTCCACGAACGACTCCCGGCGCGGCATCAGGTATCGCCACTCACCGGAAAAGAGAAGGAACAGGATATAGGCGATCCCATTTAGCGTGAAGAACCAGGCAAAGGTGAAGTGCCAGTTCATTCCTTCTGCAAGCCGGAACCCCGTGGCGATGTCGTACCGCTTGTCGGGGGGAGCCGGATAATTTTCCGCGTTTTGTCGCTCCGGGTAGACCGGTGCGATGCCCCACTGGTACAGCGAGATCCGGTTTGGGACCTTGAGAGGCAGCTTCTCGGAGGGGTAAACGGGGTACGCCCACAGGATCAGCAGACCGCTCCACATCATGATCATCAGCACGGGAAAATTGATCCAGTGCTGCCAGCGGATGGCAAGGGGGTGCTTTTTCACCAGGCGGGGCGTGTCCTGCGAAACCGGGGGGGTTCGCGTCACCTCATCGGGGCTTGTTGCTGCTGTGCTCATCGCGTTCGAATCCTCTCGTCCCACCCTGATCCCGTTCTTGCGCACTCTTCTTATACGTGTTTTGCGAGGTCACCAGTTCGCGGTCTATCTCCGCCCAGGCTGCCTCCATTGCGGCGCGGCGCTCCGCGCTCAGGACATCCATGCGCGAAGCGCTGCCCTCAGGCGGTCCGTCTGGCAGCCCCGGAACACCCAGGGCCTGAAGACGATCCCGCACGACGCGCAGGGAACCCAGAGCGGCAGAGCAGTGGGGGCACTGCCGGGCGTGGTGTTCCGCGTACCAGCGAGAGATCCCAGTCAGCGAATCGTCCACCAGCGAAGCGATCAGTCCCTTCATAAACCAGCACGGCTTCGGCGGCTTGGTATCCGGATTTGTCGTATCCTCTTGCGGAGGACGAGGGTGCGGCATCATTCTTTCTTTCCAATCTGACGGCCCAGACAACGGCTTCGGTTCTCCGATTCCTTAGATCAAGCGGCGCTCTTTCGCGTAAGCGTGCAGCAGGTCCTGCAATTGATAGCGGGCACGCGAGATTCGCGAGCGAACCGTGCCAATCGGGATCTTTAGCGTCCGGGCCGCCTCCTCGTACGTAAACTCCTCGATGTCCACCAGGAGAACAACCGTGCGAAGCGATCCCGAAAGCATCAGAAGGGCGCGCTCCAGCGGCTCATCCAGAGTACGACGGAGCAGGGAGGCACCGGGAACCTCCCCCGCCGCCGCCCGCGTCGCCTCTGGACCCGTCTCGCCGCCCGCAGTCAGCGTCTCGACATTCACCCCGGCATCCCATTTCACGCGGCGTCGGTAGTCGTTGACGAAAAGATTCATCAGGATACGCGAAAGCCAGGCACGGGCATTACCGCCCTCATGGAACTGACCCGCCATGTACGCGCCATAGCCCCGCACCAGTGTCTCCTGCGCGAGATCCTGCGCCACATCCTCGTTGGCACCGCACAGGCGCCGTGCCGTCCGCAGCAGAGGTCCTTCCACCTGCCGGGCGATCTCGGCAAAAGCCGTCCGGCGCCCCTCCAAATCCGGGGGAGGTGCCGATTCGCCGCTTGTGCTGGAAAGCTCGGATGCCGCACGTTGATCTGCCATTACTCCCCGTTAACAAATGGCACCCGGGGCAAAGTTCCGTTTCGTTCGGTATCTGGGTGACGACTTGGGGTACTCTGTAATTGGTAAAAGGAAACCATGAGCCGTTTCGCGGAAAGGACGAATGCCTCCATGAGTGCCGTGATTGAAGCCCACCCAGAACGTTCCCAGGCGGTCCCTGAGTTCAAAAGTTCCAAGACGCCCCTGCCGTCTATCAGTTCTCAGGCATTTGTCAGCGAGACAGACCGGATGGCGCTGGAGAACCTGAAGAAGGTGCCTCTCCTTCCGATGGTCCTGCGGAAGTTTCATGAGCTTGCCTGGGACCGGATCTCTTACGCCCGCAATTCCGCCGAGTCCGTGCGCTGCGGCCCCAAGCAGTTTCGCTCCCTGCACAACATGCTGCGAGAGGCTTGCTCGGTGCTGCACGTCACGGAACCGGAGCTTTATGTCCGCGAGTCCGAGGTCCTGAACGCCTACACTTCGGGCACGAATCGAACCTTCATCGTGCTGCACTCCGCCCTGGTCCAGCACTTTACCGACGACGAGATCCTGTTTATTATCGGCCACGAGGTCGGGCACATCAAGTGCGGGCATGTCCTCTATCAGGAGATGGGCCGGATGCTGATGCCGCTCCTGGAGATGGTA
Source organism: Armatimonadota bacterium (assembly GCA_014380815.1). Taxonomy (GTDB): domain Bacteria; phylum Armatimonadota; class Armatimonadia; order Armatimonadales; family Armatimonadaceae; genus JACMJB01. The sequence goes on along the minus strand of JACMJB010000294.1, from coordinate 6,576 downwards.
GGTCAGGCAACGCTGGGCCTTGGTCAGCTTGCCGGGGCGGGCCTTGTCGCGGCCTTCTTCGAGTGGATGCGGCAGGCCGAGTTTAGCTGCGACCGAGCGGGAACACTGGTCTGCCAGGATACCCGGGTCGCGCTTTCCGGAGTCATGAAGCTGGGCTGTGGCTCCAGCCGCTTCGACGACGAAAAGGATCTGGATACCTTTCTGGAGCAGGCCCGCACCCACTCGGAGACGGTGGGGGTCCACGGACTGTCCAAGGCGCTGCTGTTCGTGATGTATAACTGGCAGCTAACCCATCCCCAGGTCGTGTACCGCGCCAAAGGACTGGATGACTGGATCAACAGCGGCGCGTACGAGCGCATCATCGGCGGCGACTACATCCGCGATGTGGCGGGAGCATCCCAGCTTGGCGAGCAGACCAAGTGCCCGCAGTGCAAAAAAACGGTCTCCACCCTGGTACGTTTCTGCCCGGAATGCGGTCACGACTTCAAGCCGCAGATGGGGCCGAATGGAGAGCGGGTCGCCCCCCAGATTGTCGCGTGCGGCTCGTGCGGGGAGCAGCTTCCCTTCGGCACTAAGTTCTGTGTCTCCTGTGGAACCGCGACCGCGTAGATGGGAGACGGATCTACCGCTCTAACGTTCCCGTCGGTATCGCGAGGTGTGACATCGGTGACTGAACAGTCTCTCTATCCTCTTGAGCGTCAAAGTTACCAGGATTGGACCGTAACCCATTGATGATGGATCACGATGCAAAAATTTTCGTGGCAGGCCATCGCGGCTTGTTGGGCTCGGCAATCGTTCGGGCGCTCCGGATCGCCGGGTTCATGAACCTGATCACACGATCACGCGACCAGCTCGATCTGCGGGATAACGGGGCAGTGCGCGTTCTCTTTGAGCGTGAAAGGCCGGATTACGTCTTTCTTGCCGCCGCCCGTGTCGGCGGAATCCTGGCGAACGGTACCCTGCCCGTGGAGTTTCTCGTCGAGAATCTAGCGATCCAGAACAGTGTTCTCATAGCGGCATGTGACACTCAGGTCAAAAAGCTCCTGTTTCTCGGGTCGTCGTGCATTTATCCCAGGATGGCGCCACAGCCGATTCGCGAGGAGTACCTGCTTACGGGACCCCTCGAGCCATCCAATCGCGCCTATGCGCTGGCTAAGATCGCGGGGATCGAACTTTGTAATGCCTGCCGCTCGGAGTATGGCAGCAACTTCATCTCCGTCATGCCGACGAATCTTTACGGACCGGACGATAACTTTGATCTGACCACATCACACGTACTGCCGGCTCTGCTTCGTAAGATACATATCGCGAAGATGCGTGCTGATACGACGGTTAGCGTATGGGGAACGGGGACACCACGGCGCGAATTTCTTCATGTGACGGATGCCGCCGATGCCTGTCTGTTCCTCATGAACCATTACGACAGTGCAGAAATAGTCAATGTCGGCACCGGCGAAGAGATCACTATTGGTGATCTCGCACAGTCCATCGCGGAAATTGTCGGTTACAATGGCGAAATCGTGTACGACACCAGCAGGCCCGACGGGACTCCGCGCAAAGTCCTGGATGTTTCGCGACTGATCGGTCTTGGCTGGAGACCGTGCATCGCTTTAAAGGCAGGAATCGCCCGTGTGTATCAGGAGGTGGATAAGTCTGCGTGGCTTGACCCGGGCTCGCGCCCTTCGCAGCAAGGAAACTCCGCTTTTGATGCGACCCAAAACGATCCAGATCTGTCTCTTCATGGGGCAGCCTGCCTACCCGACTCTGACAGATACCGCCGTGAGCGGAATCCTATCCAAGTGTCGCCTTAGGGCACAATCTACCAATGAACGCAGTGATTATCACAGATAATGCCTTAAATATGAGGCACGGTACCGGTGCCCAAAATCTCCGTACGTTCATCGGCTCAGGGATAGATTTTGTACATTTCTATATCCACGGCGATTTTGCCCCAAGCGATTACGAACGCTCGTTCCTGATGAAAGACAGCGAGACGCATCGTGGTTCTTCAAAATTCGGACGGTTCACTGAGCGTTTGTCCTACCGTGCGGGTTTTCGCTGGTCCGTGAGTAATGCACCGGTATTGAGCCGTCGGAAATTTCAGAGGACGCTTCACGATTTGCAATTTAAGCCGGATGTCGCCTATATCATCGCTTCCTCGGAGTCTGCCGCCCTCTTGATCAGCGGTCTGCTGCTGCACCTGAACCTGCCATACGTCGTCCACATCATGGATATAGCGGAGGAAAACGGCCTGATTCCTGGGGAGATGAGGGGATTTACCCGTCTCCTGCAGGGCGCTCACTCCGTTCTCTGCATCACCCCGAATATCCAGGATGAGGTACGAAAGTTTGGGATCGAGAAAACGTCACTGGTCCTGATCGGGCAGGAACCAGGTGAATACGAAACCTTACCACCCGACTCAGGCGGTCCGGTTCGCGTGATTATGGTCGGTAATCCCTACCGGGCGGGAATGGAGCTTCTTTCCCGCTCGTTGGATGAAATCAGAGGGCTGGGGTTTCCCGTGGAGCTATCGTATATGGGGGCTGCCTACGAGCGTTTACCGGAAGCATTAAAGCCGAGTGTCCACAATCTTGGCCTGGTTGACAATGATTCCTATCAAAGAAACATCGTACGCAGTCATATCGCTTACCTTTGTGGCCCATCCACCCATGACAATGCGGCGAGGTTCGCGTTCCCTTCGCGCACTTCGGACTATTTGATGGCAGGACTGCCGGTGCTTGCGTGTGTGGTTCCCGGGTCCGCGACAGAGCGTATACTGTCCCCTCTGTCCCCGGAGTCGGTTCGCTTTGTCCATACCACGGAGGATATTACAGCGGGTATCCAGGACTTCGCACAGAAGAGCCGTTGGCAGACCGCAAGCCGCAAGGCGAGACAATTCGCCCTCGCGGAAATGCATCTGACGGAGGTGCGAAAAAAGATACTCGCGAAGCTGATAGAGGCGAAAGTTGCTTCAAGGCAGGCGAATATCACTGCTTAATGGCTGCTCGAATAGGGCTTACTCCGGAAACGGCTGCCGAATGGTAATCTCAAACGGTTCGCCAACGTATCCCGGTGCTTCGCCCAGCACTTCTCCCCATTCCGTAAGCGGTCCGATACACTCCTCGGTGTCGGAGTATGGGCCAAAAGCGGAACCCCTTCCACACGGAGATGCCCGCCTGCATATCTGAGAAGATCAAGGTGTGTGGAACCGGTCTGAACGGACCTCGCCCCTGCGCCGCAGTGTCGGGGCGGGGGGCCGTTTATGGGACAGTGACGCTATCGTTCGCCCGCAAACGCTCCGTTGTTTTAGGCGCGCGTTCCGTCAGCCGGTTTGCGCCGCCCTTCTGCTTCTTCAGGTCAAAAGCATCGTAGAGTTCGCCAGTAACCGTTCGCGCCTCGTAGCGGAGCGTGTCCTTTTCTACCGAGATCACCTGGTAAAGCTGCGTATCCTCGGCGGCGCGCTGCATCCACGGGGAACGCTCCAGATTGTACATCTTCGGCCCACTCACCGATACCACATAGACCGTGCCGCTCTCTCCGTCACGCACGTTGACCCCCGCACGAAGGTTCTTTGAGCGGGCGTACGTGTGGTCATGCCCCTGCAGGACAAGATCCACCCGGTGCCTGTCGAAAAGCGGCATCCAGAGCGCGCGAAGCTCCTTGTTGTCACGCCCCTTCGCCGACGAAAACATCGGGCGGTGGAAGGTCAGCACGGTCCATCGGTGGGGGTTCTTGGACAGCACATCGTCCAGCCAGGCCACCTGCTCCTGCTGCTTCTCCTCGGTGTTCAAGGAGACGATACGAACGCCCTGATAGTCCACGTAATAACAGGTCTCTTCCAGACCGGCAGGGCCGTTGGTCGGCAGCGCGAACTGGGGACGCCAGTGGTTGTCAAGCTGCTTGCCGCCATACTCATGGTTGCCGGGCGTCGGAATGCTGGGGATCATGCCGTTCATCCAGCCGCCCGCCCCGAACCACTCCCCCCACTCACCGTCATTACCCGCCCGGTTGATCAGGTCCCCGGCATGGATCATAAACCGCGCCTTCGGGGCATCGCTGTAGGCCGCGCGAATCGCCCGTGACCAGAGCGATTTGATGTCGTTCTGGGCATCGCCGAAGTAGATAAAAGAGAACGCTTCCGGCTTTTCGCTCGCCGTTTTGAAATGAATCCACTCGCTCCAGTTGGTGCCGTCGCCGACCCGGTACGCGTAGAGGGTGCTGGGGTTGAGACCGGCAAAATTCGCGGAGTGGTAGTGGGCGGTTCCCAGATCCGTTTCCACCGGAGCGGAGAGAGCAGTCGTGGAAACGGCCTTTTCCCCGAACTTCGGGTACGCTGAGGCCGGGGCGATCTGCGCGACCGCCTCGCCCGGCGCGACGGTGTTGTCGGTGCGCCACGAGACCGCCTGCGACCGGGCCGGATCGCCGGCGAAGGTCAAAATGATGCGGTCCGGGATCGCTGTGGGCCTGTGTACCACGCTATCCGCGACCTTAAGAGCAGCGGATTTGGTTTCCTGCGCCAGAAGCGGCGCGAAGGCAAGGAGGGCGCCCATACTCAGCGAGGTGGCAAGCAGTGTCGCGGGACGGTTGAGAGAACGGAGTTTAATCTTCATAGCCGCACACGAGTATACCGCGCGAAGGTTAAGAGAGGGTTAAGAGGCGGCCTATCGCCTTCTCTGCGTTTTGGTTTTCGCCATAGCAATCGTATACTGAACAGGAACGATATGAAAAAGCACAGTGAAACCAGTCTCCCGCTTGCCGTTGCTGTGGAAGTTGTGACCTCCTGCCAGCCGCATTTAATAGACGAACAAAACGGTTCAACTGCGTCAAAAGACACAGTTGTCAGCCAGGACGTACAGCCGACTGAAAGCGGTTATGCAAGTATAAACGGGTTGAGAATGTATTATGAGGTTTATGGCAAGGGTAAACCCATCATGCTGTTGCATGGCTCGTATATGAATATACCCCTGAATTGGTCGCACATTATACCCCTGTTGGCCAAAGACCGAAAAGTGATAGTCATGGAAATGCAGGGCCATGGTCGCACAAGGGATATACCCCGCGAGTTTAGTTACAAAGGTATGGCAGACGATGTGTCTGATCTGCTTAAGCACCTCAAAATAGACAGTGCAGACATACTGGGGTATAGCATGGGGGGCGGGGTAGCCTTTCAGGTAGCCGTACGTCACCCTGAGCAGGTACGCAGGCTCGTGGTATTGTCAGGTACCTATACGCATGACGGATGGTGGCCTGATGTAGAGGCAAGTTATGCTACTTTTTCCGCAGACATGTTCAAGGGCACTCCGATACAAAAGCAATACGATAGCCTTGGTAACGATCCAGCTCATTTCCCGGAATTCGTGAGAAAGGTTATCAGTATAGACTTGGAGCCTTATGATTGGTCCGAGGATGTAAAAAACATACAAGCCCCGATATTCATGGCCATTGGTGATGCCGACGGCATACGATATGAGCATGCACTGGAACTGTTTCGAGCCAAGGGCGGTGGAAAAATGGGCGATATGCATGGGATGCCCCAATCACGGCTGGCTATTATTCCGGGTACTACCCACGTCGGTATGATGCAGCGGACGGATTGGCTAATACCGATGATAACTGATTTTCTAGATTCCGACCTAAATGCAACACCCCCTCTGTTTTAGAGGTGCTAATTTGGTGCAGGCGTTCTTCCAAAGTGGCTATGGGCTTTTGCGCGGCCTTTATCATTGTCATAAACTGACTGCATGATAGCGATTTCGTGTCCTTTCTGCGGAGATACTGCCTCGATCCTTCGGCGCGGCTACAACCGCTGCGGCACCCAGCGCCTTTTTTGCAAAGTTTGTCAAAGACGGTTCACCCCTGATCCTGTAAAGCGCTCTCTGTCCGAGGAGAAACAGGTACTCATCGAGAATGCCCTTGCCGAGAGAATGAGCCAGCGTGGCATTGCTCGAACCTTCAAAGTCAGTCGAGACACAATACGAGCTTTGCGAAAAAAAAGTCCGAACGGATCGTAGAGGAAGGTCTGCCCCAAATAGAGGAGCCTCCCGCCGAGGAAGCGGTGGAATACGACGAGATTTGTGTTCGCAAGTCTCCTGGCCTCTGGTTGTGGCTGGCGATTTGCCGAAAGACACGGATGGTACTTGGCTTTGTCTTGTCTGACCGAAGTGATGCTTCGTTTTTGCGGTTGCGCGACGAGGAAGTGCCGCCTACATACTGGGACTTGAAGAGTTTCTCCGATGGATTAGAAGCGTATGCTAAGTTTCTTCCTGCCGATCTGCACGAGGTCTGCACCAAAGGAAGCGGCAAGACAAGCATCGTGGAAGGGCTGAACACCAAGTGGCGACAAAGGCAGTCGGGGTTGGTTCGGAGGTCCTGCGGCGTTTCCTGGCGCATTCTCGACGACATTGGGGAGCGGTTTCTGATTCTGGTGAACCAGCATAACGCAGACCAAATCAGACGGTGGGAGAAACATCAGGCAAGTCCGCTAAAAAGCCCATAGCCACCTCGCTTCGGTCGCCGATGGCGTAAGCGACGATTTGACGGGTTCGGCGGCATAGAGCGAGCCATACCCAGCGTTTT
>JACMJB010000293.1 GCA_014380815.1 Armatimonadota bacterium | reverse complement strand
GATGGTGGAATAATTTTGGGCAACAGGGCGGTGGGCCTGGTCCTCATCCGGTGGGTAAGTCACTTGCAGATATTAAGTCCCCAGCAAAAACCGTTTCGTTTTTCGAAGTGGTGAACAGCGCTGACTTTGACATCACAAGACCTGCTAACAATGCAGCTTTCACTGGTCAGGATGAATTCTACGACCTTTTTGGGGGTTCTGCTGCAGGAAACGGTGCTCAAGGTCTCGGCGGCTTCAACGGTGCTGGCACCTCAGATCCACCTAAAAGCGGTAGGCTCAAGTATGCGACCGGGTGGATGAGGGGCGTCGTTGGACCACAGCGCAATGTGTACTATGACCAGCTTGGTCGGCACAGCAGTGGCTCGAACTATGTATACTGTGATGGTCATGCGAAGTGGAACCGTGGCGACGCTGTTTCACCAGGTAACGATAATACTACATCGGCCAACTGTGGTGACTTCGCAACCAATACTGCGGCAAACAGCGAGTGCGGAACTGTAAGCGCTACATTCAGCACCCAATAAGCCGCATGATATCGAAGACTAGCTGCGCGTTAATCTTCAAGGGCCGTGATGATCCACTTCACGGCCTCTTCCCCTTCGACTATTCCTCGGATCTATCATGACAAAACGAAATGGCTGTGTAAAGATGCGCAGTAGTATCGCAACCGTGCGCATCGCGGCACTTTTTCTTCCTGCAGCGGCAATCTTTCTTTCCTGCGGCTGCAACCGGGTTGATACCACTCAGCCCGCCCAGTTGTACGACCCTGGTAAAGAGACAGAGCAAAAGGCCATTGCGGATAAGCAGCAGGCCGATGCTGCGCGTCGTGCCGCCGAGCGAGCTGCACCACCAGGCGCAATCCCAGCCGGGATGGGTCCGGGAGCTGCCCCAACCGGTACGAAGTCGAAATAAGCAGCCTTGAACATCAGCATCGTTGGTTTTGCGGGGCGTGGTGGTTCGTACCAAGCAGCGGTTGAAGCGTGTGGGGCGCGGCTTGCGGCGGTTTGCGATGCCAACCCCGAAGCACTGGAGAAAGCCGCGGCGGGCCTACCCACAGAGGTCCGCAGCGACACCGACTATGCTGGAGGCCGAGTACCTGCCCGGCGAGATCTGCGCCCCGTCCGAGGCGGCGAAAGCCGCAGGGTATGGGGGCGGTAGCTTCTATGTGCTGCGGGACTTCGTTCGCGCGGTGGAGGCGGCCAGGCAGGGCAGTGTGGTTTCGGAGGGAACGACCACGCCTGGAATCCACGAAGCGCCGGACAGGACGCTGCCCGGCCTGATCTCGCAGCAGAGCATCGCGCAGGATGGGACCTGGCTGCCGGTTCCGGACTCCTGCACCGGGGCAGACGCCGGGCCGGAGACCGCTCGACCCGTTCCGCAGCTGGAGATGGTCTTTCCCGCCGAGGCTCCCCTGCCGAAGGCAGCCCCCACTGCGCGACGCATACCAACATACCAACTGCGGCAGTTCCAAAGCGGCGAAGGGGAGGCTACCGGGCGCTAATGGACTGGGCGGGATTCGGTATGTGGGACGATGCGCGCATCCACGAGGTGCGGCGGCGCCTGATCCCCGTCGGCTTTTTCGTGGTCGAGCATCTTGCTCACCGGTCAGATAGTGGCGACCGCCCAGGCGACGCATGCACCCACGGAACGGCATCCCGAGGGCGGCGAGATTGGATGGGTGGCCGCCCACCCTGAGCACCGGGGCAAAGGGCTGGGCCGCGCAGTGTCTGCGCTCACGCAACTCGGTGGCTGGGCGAGGCGGGCTACCGCAATATCTATCTTTCCACGGACGACTTCCGGCCCCGGCGATCACGATCTATCTGGCGCTGGGCAACAACCCGAGCCTGTACCAGGACGGTATGACGGAGCGCTGGCAGCGTGTCCGTCAGCCCCAGCGCGGAGAACGACGCCGCGCCGCCGACGAACCAACAATGGAGTTTCGATGAACTGTCTGCACAATCGTTTGCACTGCCTCCTGGGAGGCATCACAGCGTCCCTTCTGCTTGGCATCAGCACGGCATCCTGCCGCGCACAAAGCCAGACGGCACCAGCGGCGGGACCCGTTGCCGCACCGGTCAGCGGCTGGTGGTCCTTCGAGCCGGCGAAAGATACCTTCTCACCCGCCGCTTTGCTCGATCTGCGTTCGCTGAATGAGAAGACGGCAGGAGAGAACGGGTTTATCACCCGCAGTGCCGATGGTGCCGATTTTGCCACGACGAACGGTAAGCCGATCCGCTTCTGGGGGGTCAGCGAGTATATCCAGGACAAAGACAATCCAGATTGGCTCGCGCACAAGGCTCGGTGGCTCGCCAAACGGGGCGTCAATATGGTGCGGGTCCACACGCAAATCGCCTCCAAGGAGGCAGACTCCGAACTCACCGATGTGGACCCGAAGGCGGTAGATCGCATCTGGCGGCTGGTCGCGGCGATGAAGAAAGAGGGTATCTACACCACGATCTCACCCTACTGGGGCGTCCATGTCAAGGCGCAGCCAAAGTGGAACATTCCCGGCATGAGCGGGCAGGAGTTGGCTGGGGTCGTGTTCTGGGATAAGACGCTCCAGACCGGTTACAAGTCCTGGCTGAAGGCGCTATACGGACCCGCGAATCCGTACACCGGCATTCCGCTGTCCCAGGAACCTGCGGTGGCGATCCTCCAGCACCAGAACGAGGACTCTATGCTGTTCTGGACAATGCAGGGGGTCAAAGGCGAACAGCTTACCCAGGTTCGCGCACGATTTGGCGACTGGCTGAAGAAAAAGCATGGATCTCTTGCGGCTGCGAATGCATCCTGGGGCGGGCAGTCCCCCGCTCCCGGCGAGTTCCAGGACAATCAAGGGGACGAGTTCGCACAGGGGCGAGCCGGTATCTACATTTTGTGGAACTGGACCCAGGAGCGGAGCGGCTATCAGGGGAAGCGTCTTGCCGATCAGCTTGCCTTTTTCGGCGACACGATGAAGGACTTCAACGCGGAGATAGCCCGGTATTTGCGCCGCGATCTGGGCTGCAGACAGCTCATCAATGCCGGGAACTGGCGCCCCGCCGACCCGGTGAAGCTCTTCGATGTGGAGCGCTACTCTTATACCGCGAACGAGGTCATGGGAGTCAACCGCTACTTTACCGGAGCGCATGAGGGCAAAGATAACGGCTGGGCCATCCGTCCGGGCGACAAGTTCACCAACAACTCGGTGCTCCGGGACCCGCGCGGGATGCCGACCAATATCAAGCAGCCCGCCGGGTTCCCGTTCCTGATCCCGGAAACGGAGTGGGTCGCACCCACTGCCTATCAGAGCGAGGGACCGCTGCTGACCGCCGCTTACCAGTCCCTGACCGGCGTGGATGTCTCCTACTTCTTCGCGGACGGCGACGTGCCCGAGTGGCAGCCGCCGTTTGCCCCGGACCCCTGGAACCCGCCGACCGGGAAGTGGAGTGTGGCCACGCCGATGCAGGTGGGCCAGTTTCCCGCCGCCGCGTTGCTCTTCCGCCAGGGTTACGTAAAAAAGGGCGCCCCCGTGGTCCACGAGGAGCGGTCACTGGAGGACCTGTGGCAGCGCCGCTCGCCGCTGATCGCCGAGGAGGGCGGCTGGGACCCGAACCGGGATACTGGTAACCTGCCGCCCCGGAGTGCCGTGAAGACCGCCGCGGACCCCCTGGCGTTCTTGGTCGGCCCGGTCGAGGTCGTGCTGGGCGGTGACCCGTCGAAAAACCGGGTCACCGATCTTGCTCCGTACCACAATGCCCGAAAAAAGACCGTGGAGAGTGTCACTGGCGAGATCCGGCTAAACTACGGCACCGGGTTTTGCGTGGTCAACTCGCCCAAGGCGCAGGGCGCGACCGGTTTTTTCCGCGGCGTGGGCGGCCCGGTCACCCTCGGCGATGTCACGCTGGAGTCCCGTAACGAGTATGCCAGCGTCGCTGTGGTCGCCCTGGACGATCAGCCGATCAAGACTTCGAAAAAGCTGCTCGTCCAGGTCGGCACCATCGCTCGCCCGACCGGCTGGCAGGACAAGGACGCCACCTGGGCCAGCGGCGACGGCAAGCAGACAATGACAGGCAAAGAGGTTGTCAGTACCGGTAAAAATCCCTGGTCCATTGTCCGCGCGGATTTAACGGTGACTGTTCGGAACCCCGGGCTAACCGTCGCCACCATGCTGGATGCAAACGGCGAAGCAGTGCGCCGTCTGCCGCTCACCCGAATCAGCGGCGGTATTCGGCTCACTTACCCCGCCGATACCCTGTACGTCGTGCTGCAGTAACGGCAGTAACGGCAGCGCGCGCAGGTCACGCATCCTC
>JACMJB010000292.1 GCA_014380815.1 Armatimonadota bacterium | reverse complement strand
TCGGGTCGGAGCTCGGCCAGCTTCGCCTTCTCGTCCTCCGCCGCGAGACCGAAGAACGGCTGACCCTCCTCCCGTAGGAGCGGGTTCTGGAGGTCGCCCTCCTCCCCTCCCGTGCAGCACACGAGCACCGTGCGCACTCCCTGCGCCTTGTACATGGCACACGTGGGAGCACCCTTCGAGGCCTCGTCGTCGGGGTGCGCGTGCACCGTCAGGAGGCAGAGGGGGGATTCGTCGCGCTCGCTCGGCACGTCGTCACGCTACCCGTGACCCCCGCCGCCACAGATTCGGACCCAGACGAGGGAGCAATGCCCGAAGCCGCTTTGACAGAACCTGCCGCGCCGATCCGGTCTGCGTCCGCCGTCACGCCCGCCAGCCCTGATTATGCGGCGACGCTGGCGGAACTAGACACGTTCACCGGCATTCTAATTGATGCTCGTCACTTGCCGGAGATTTCCCGCTCACCGGCACCTGCTCTGTACGGTCCCGCCCCCGCCCTCGCGTTGCTGTACCCGGACCGTGCCCATGTCCCCACTCCCGACGAGGTCCAGGAGCAGTCCATCGTCCGCTATTACCATACGACGCTCGCTGCCCGGAAGGGGGTGGCAGGGGACAATCCTCTGATCCTGCCCGCTCGCGCGGTGCGTGGATTCGCTCAGGACAGTCTCGAACTCAGCGCGAGCGACAGGGCGCTGCTGGCCGCCCTGGACAAGAAGCTTGGCTTCAGCCGAACCTGGAGGGTCGGTTTTCTGGTCCCTGCCAGTCGGTAGCGCAGTTTGTGTATTTGGGCCTTTCTTTCCCTTTCCTGCTGAAGGGGCGGCGTGTTACAGTAGGATTATGCGCATTCTGGTGATCGGTGGAGCGGGTCATGTCGGCGGTCTGGTGTTGCCGTTTTTGGGAGAGCATCACTCACTCCGCGTGTTTGATCTGCGTCCCCCCGCAGACCCGCCGCCTGGCACCGAATTTGTCCGGGGCGATGTGACGGACTCTGCCGCCCTGACAGAGGCGATGGCGGGCATCGAAGCCGTGCTCTATATGGCGATGGGGACGCCGCCACGCGACCAGGCGCGCGGTGCGGTGGCCGCCAGTGCCTTCGATGTCAACACCAAGGGAGTCTACCTGGCGCTGCTGGCAGCAAGTCAGGCGGGCATCACGCAGGCCGTTTATACCAGCAGCCTGTCCGTGTATCATGCGGTCGGCGGTGGCGGAAAGGGCGAGTCCCGTTACTATGTGGATGAAGACCTGCCGCCAGACGCCCGCAGCCTGTACGGCTTCACCAAGCGCCTTGGTGAGGAGGTCTGCCGAAACGCCGCGCGTCAGTGGCAGATGAACGTCAATGCCCTCCGCCTGTGCTTCCCCGTCTCGGAGGCGAAGTGGCTGGAGGAGGCGCGCGTGGGCACACCGACCATCGCGACCGCCGCCCCGGATGTCTCCCGCGCCCTGCTCGCGGCCCTGGAGTTTCGGGCGGGGTTTCAGGCGTTTACCATCAGCGGCGACTACGAGCAGAAGCTGATGCGTCTGGACAAGGCCCGGCAACTGCTGGGCTGGGAGCCGCAGTCCCGTCCACGCGATCCGTCTAGCGATCTGCCTGGCGATAAGTCTGCCGACCGGCCCGCATAATACGTTTTAGAGCATTCCGTGCATTCCGTGGGACGACTGGCTCCGAAGAGGAAAGGTGGCATCCTGTCCTTGAAAGCCCTCTAAATTCACCGGATACCGACCAGTCGGGGAACTTTGTGGTACAAACTGCGTACTAAAGGGAAACACGTTTCCGTGACAGCAGAACGGTCTGCGGAACGGTCTGTGAGAGGGTCTGTTCGGACCACTCGCAGCCCTCGCTGCAATGGGAGCAGAGGGAGAAACGTGGGCCTGAAAGAGCCTGAAGCCGGTTTTGGTCTACCCGCCGCGTAATAACGGTAAAGCGGAACCACGAATAAGCCAAAACCTACTAAAGGTGTCACGAAACGTTCCGTGAGTCAGTTTAATAACCAGGAATTGGCAGCGGGTAACGACCGTGATTCTGTCAGTTACACCAGGGGGGCGATGCAGCAGCACCCATCACGCAGCAATAAAAACCGTGTAGACGGAGGCATCGAAGAGTGCAGGTTATGGAGCAACATCCGCAGGCTGAGGAAGATATCGTTCTGACCGAATCCGGGCGGAATAAGATTGAAGAAGAGCTGGATCGTTTGGTAACCGTGGAGCGGCATGAGGTGGCAAACCGCATCCGCGACGCCAAAGACTTTGGAGAACTAACCGAGAATGCGGAGTACGAGGCGGCGAAGAACGCGCAGGCGTTTGTGGAAGGACGAATCCTCGATCTGAAGCGGATCATCTCCGGGGCGCGTACGCTCTCCGAGGAAAACATCCCGACGGAATGGGTGGGGCTTGGCTCTACGGTCTCGGTGCGCGACCTGGACTACGGCGACGACTGGACGCTGACTCTGGTTTCTCCGTATGAGGCGGACCCGGATCAGGACCGCATTTCAGATCTGTCTCCGGTGGGCAAGTCGCTCTTTGGACACCGGGTCGGGGAGACGGTGCAGGTGAAAACGCCGGGCGGCATCACCAGCTACGAGATCACGGCGATCACGAAGTAACCAGAACGAGTCGGATCAAAAGGACCGGGGGGCCAGCTGTTGCTGGCCCCCCGGTCCTTTTGGGTTGATTCCTATAATCCTGTATCCCTATATTCCTATGGGCCAGGACGCGGCTCTGGCAGCGTGCTCGGTCCGCAGCGCGCCATCAGCAGGCAGATGTCATCGTGCTGATGCCCGCCCGCCCAGGTGAGCGCCCGCTCCACCACGGCCTTTTCGACCTCCGCGAGCGGCCGCGCCGGATCGGAGGCCTCTTCGCGCAGTGCCGCCGATAAGCCCTCGATACCGAAAAACGCGCCGTGCTCGTGCCTGCCTTGGGATGGGGGGCGACGCACCTCCGTGATGCCGTCGGAGGTCATCGCCAGCAAATCGCCCCGGTCCAGCCGCGTCTCACAGGGGGAGTAGGTCGCGCCTTCCAAAACCCCGAGCAACGCCCCAAACGCCGCGGTTTCCTCCGTCTCGCCGGTCGCCGCGCGGAGGATCAGCGGCGGCTCCACGCCTGCCGCGACAATCGAGACCGCGCCGGTGCGTGTATCCACGACCGCGACCGAGAGCGCGACATAGGAGCCGCCGATACGAACCGGATCTAGATGCTGGTTTCTTGCGACGAAGTCATTGAGCAGCGCCATGGCTCTGGAAAGGTCGTTATTGTGTTCACGTAACAGGGCGCGAAAGGCAAAACGAACCTCCGCGGTGTAGGTCGCGGCTTCGATGCCTTTTCCGGTTGCATCCCCCACCAGCAGGGCGACACAGTCCTCGGACACCGCGAACACATCGTAGAAATCCCCCCCGATCAGCGCATCGTCCTGTGCCGACTGGTAGAGTGCTTTGAAGGTCAGACCGGGGTAGGCGTCCGGCGGTGGCATGAGCAGAAGGGAGTGCTGGATTGCCTCCGCGACGCGGGTCTGTTTCTCCAGAAGTCGGAGCAGTTCGCCTTTCAGAGCAGCCTCCCGTCCTTCAGCCTCCTTGCGCTCGGTAATGTCGCTCTGCACCCCAACGACCCGTACGGAACCCGTTCCGCCAGCAGCGCCGACACCGCCAATGGGGTCACGCAGGACGCTTGCCTGAGCCGCTGTCCAGCGCATCTGCCCCGTGGCATCTCTCATGCGATATTCGGCGGCGTAGCTCACACCGCCGTCCAGCGCCTCCTGAAACGCGGACAGCACCCGCGCCCGGTCGTCTTCGTGGACATTGTCAACGATCTGCTCCAGGGTGATCTCGCTGTGCTCGCCATATGCGGTATCCGGCGGCCCGAACCGGTTGCTGCCGAGGTTAAGAATGCGACTGACGCGCCGCTCCGGGTCATAATCCCACACGGTCAGCCCGGAGGCATCCAGGGCCAGACGCAGCCGCTCCTCGCTCTCTCGAAGCGCGGTGGTGAGCTTCATCTGCTGCTCCTGCAGGATGTGCCGCTCGGAAACATCGCGCCAAAAAGCCGCAAGACGCCCGCCCAGCGGCCAGATGCGCAGTTCGTAATAGATGATCCCCTCGGAAGTTTCAGGGTCGGGTCGGAAGGTGACTTCCCCATCGAACGGTACCCCAGTTTCCCCCACCCGCTTGTAGCGGTCGAATAGCCCCGATCGCCGGGCCTCGGGGAACAGTTCGCATAGATTTGCCCCTAACTGCTCCTCACGGCTCTTGTGGTTGCTGCGGCAGGCGGCTTCATTCGCGTACTCGATGCGCAGATCC
>JACMJB010000291.1 GCA_014380815.1 Armatimonadota bacterium | reverse complement strand
TTGGCGCGGAGTTTGGCGAGGGCGTGTTCCTCCATCTTTTCCGTCTCGGCGGCAAAACCCACAAGCGTCTGCCCGGCAGGTTTCTGCTTACCAAGAGTAATAGAAAAATCCTGCGTGGGAACGAGTTCGATGGCACGGATCCCCTGGCTCTTTTTGATTTTGTGGGGCGCGACCTGAGCGGGCCGAAAATCCGCAATCGCTGCTGACTGCACGATCACGTCCTGCGCCCGCGCCCGCGGCAGGACCGCCTCCTGCATCTCGAAGGCGGTCTCCGCACGCACCGTTTCTATCAGCCCGTGGGGCAGGGGGATTGCGGTGGGTCCGGTGACCAGCGTCACACGTGCCCCGCGCGCCGCCGCCGCCTCGGCGATGGCGTAGCCCATTTTGCCGGACGACCGATTCGACAGAAAGCGCACCGGATCAATCGGTTCGCGCGTCGGCCCCGCCGTCACCAGCACGTTGAGCCCCTCCAGATCGCGCCGGGGAAACAGCGTCTGTCGCACGATCTCGACAATCTCCACCGGCTCCGCCAAACGGCCGGCGCCGATCACACCCTCTGCCAGACGCCCCACACCGGGTTCGATAAAGCCGTACCCGCGCTGCTCCAAAATGCGCCGGTTCCCCTGAACGGCGGGGTTGGCCCACATATCTGTGTTCATCGCCGGGGCGACCAGAACGGGCTTGCGCACATTCGCAATCAGGGCGGAGGTCAGCATGTCGCCCGCGAATCCATGGGCGATCTGCGCCAGGAGATCCGCGGATGTGGGGGCGATCACAAAGAGGTCGGCAAGCTCGGCGTACCGCAAGTGCGCGATCTCTTGTGGCCCAAACGGCTCTTCAAAAGTGTCCGTGGAAACCGGCTGTCCCGCCAGGCCCCAGAAGGTTGCGGGCTGAACGAACCGAAGCGCGCCTTTTGTCAGGATCGGGTAGACCGTCGCGCCCTCCTGGACGAGTTTGGAGCAGAGGTCCGCCGCTTTGTAGGCGGAAATGGAGCCGCCAACGCCCAGTACGATTCTTTTGCCTCCAAAAGGGAGTGAGGGCGGCGCGTCACTCATGGGTGTGGGGAGCGGTCCACGGGACGCTGGCGCTGCCATCTGAGCCTTCATGACGGACGCGGCAGCGCTCCGCGAGAAAAATGGCGCGGAGAAGGTCGGCGGCCCGGTGAACATCGTCATTCATCACGGCATAGTCGTAGTTCGGGATCTGCTGCAGTTCTGAGCGAGCGTCCAGAAGGCGTGTGGTAATCTGTTCCTCGGTTTCGGTCGAACGGGATCGCAAGCGGCGTTCTAACTCGCCCACGGATGGCGGCATCAGGAAGATCAGTACGGCATCCCGGACCTTCGTTCGGACGGTCAGGCCGCCTTGAACATCAATCTTGAGCAGGACATCAATCCCTTTGCCTCGCTGCTCCTCCACCCAGGCGCGCGGCGTGCCGTACAGGTTGCCGTTGACACGGGCGTATTCCAGAAACGAATCCATCTCCACCATGGTGCGGAAGTCCGCCACGGACACAAAAAAATAGGGATCGCCCTCCGACTCTCCCGGACGGGGAGGGCGCGTCGTCGCCGAAACGTTTAGCAGGATACCGGGCATCATCGGCAAAAACTGCTCGATGACCGTATCCTTGCCGACACCCGATGGCCCAGAGACGACGAAAAGCCGCCCCTTGCTGAGCGGACGTTCTGGCTGCCGGAGATAATAATCGGCTGCGACGTCGCCGTTTGCCATGCGGTTAACTGCTCCTCATCAGCGGGATTATACCGTGCCGACAGGGACGAGAGTCATCGAAGCCGTCCCTCTTCGCCGTCGGCGGCCAGCAGGTCCACGTAGATCCCTGGCGATGAATCAGGGATCACTGTTGCACCGACTGCCTTCTCGTAAAATGCGACCGGTCCCGCACTACCGATGATGCCGTAAGCGTAGCCCTGGCTGCGCAGATCGTGCAGGGAGGCAAGCAGCAGGGCGGCTCCGATCCCCTTGCCCCGTTCCGCGGGATCCACCCCGGTCGGACCGAAGAACGCTTTGGCAGTGGATTCCACACAGGCGAACCCGATCACCCGCTTCTCAGAAACCGCGATCCAGCAGGTAATCGGCAGCCGGGCAAAGGCGGCCTCGGCTTCATCGGCCCAGCCTTCCGTAAAGTGCCGCGCGACAAACCGCCGCACACGGGAAAGATCAAAGGGGTAAGCGCGGCGGACGACAATGCCCGACTCGCGCAGGGCGGCAAGTTTTTCGTCCGTGGCGGGAAGGCGATAGAGTGGCACCAGCAGGTCCGGCATCAAAGCTCCTTCAAGGGAAACGATCTGCCGGAACGATTCGCGTTTGCGCCTGCCGGTTCCTGCAACGACCCCGCTTAAAGGCGGACCGCCCTGGGTTCGAACGAGAAGGCAGGGTTCGGCTGCATCCCAAGCCCCTCTTTGCGAGAGGGAGCCGCACCGACTGCCTCCAGACTTGCCTTCAGCATGGTGCGGTACTGCTCGAAGGCCGCCCGCCCCCGGTCGGTCAATCGGCATAGGGTCATTTGAATTTTCCCACGATAGGTTTTTGTTACCTCAACATAAAGGGCGGCCTCAAGTCTTGCAAGATGGCTTGACAGGTTCCCCTTGCTCATGCCCGTCTCGCGCAGGAGATAGAGGAAGTCCACCTCCTCGACCTCGGATAGGATGGCGACCAGCATCAGCCTTGCGGGTTCATGGATCACGCGATCCAGTTCGGCGAGGGTCTTGATCTGTTCCTTGATCGGTTCTCTCATGCCGCCTCATCCTCCAGGAGCAGGGGAGCGCGCAACAGCCTGGCGAAAGTAACCGCGCCGCCCATAATCAGCGCTAAGCCAGAAATGATGCCGAAGCCATTGATGGCTGCTGAATCGCCCATCGAGAGCGCCGCCAGAAGCAGCGCGGCGAGAACACTGATGCCCGCGACCACCAGATGCCGAACGAAGCCGTACGCCGCAAAGTACCAGAGGTAAACGACCCCGCTGAAAATCCCAAGGGCCATCACAAGGCTTCCGCTAGGCCACAAAGGCACCCCTCCCGACGCTTTCGCCAGTGTTTTGAATACCGTCGCCGTCAGAGCGGTGAGCGCCACACTGAACGCCACCAGAATAAGCTTCTGACGGACGATCGGCGCGATTCGCGGCGCGACATAACCCAGTCTGGGATAGACAAATCGCTCCCGCAGCCTCCTGATACACCACTTGCTGAGAAAAATCACAGCGAACAGCCCGAGGACCGTCAGGACGAGAAGTAGTCGCCCCTGCTGATACGCCTGGGTCTCCTGGAAATCCGGCCCCCGGAGAGTGGCCGTAAATTCCTGTTGAACGTGCCACATAAACGCAACCGCAAGAAGTCCGATGCCGCCGAGAATGTCGTTCAATCCATCTGCCTCGGCAGCGCGTTTAGGTCGCCGTGCGTACCCTTCGATCAATGTCGCCATTTTGAAATCCTCCATACTAGTTTGTGATACAAACCAGTATGAATTATAAATAGCCCTCTGTCAAGGCGTCGGAGAGGCTGCGTGGATATTTTGGCGTTTCAACCTCATCAAGCGCTCATCCAGAGAGACGATATAGTCGCGTCCGTAGTCTCCATTCTCTAAACCACTCATCAGGGCGGTGGAAAGATCGGGTTCGACCTCCGAGCTGCACGACCCAGCAGCAAGTGCGATGGTCGCAACTGTATCTACATCTCCGGTAAAGGCGATGCACTGGCGGAGCAGATCGCTCATCCGGTCGCAGTGCACGAGGGCGGTGAGGGCGGCGCGCACACTCATCCATCCCTTCGAGCGGACCCTGCCGAGATATGGCTCCGACCAGCGATAGCCGGGAACGTGCTGCTCTAAAAACCTTCCCAGTTCGGCCTTCGGACCGATCTGGTACAGACAGTAATGCGTCATCAAGGCGGCGGCATTCGCCGCTGCGATTCCGTCTGGGGTATCGTGGGTCAGCTTCGCCTGAATCGTGGAACGGGAGATGACCTCGTGTACACTGGCGAAAACGCCAATCGGCGCGGCGCGCATCGCCGCGCCGCTTTTATCGCTGTCGGGGCGGATATTCGCCACGAACTCCGCGCCGGATCGGGTGCCCCGCAGAAAATGATAAAACCCCTGGGCATACCCGACGTGTGGGTCCCGGTGAAACGCAGTGACAAAGCGGCCCGCGAGATTTTCCGGTGTCCAGGACTCACCGGAAACAATCGCCTCCGCGATGGCGAGGCTCATCTGGGCATCGTCAGTGTACTGTCCCGGCAGCGTCTCGTGGCGCGGATGCTTCCGGTAGGCCATCCCGTCGTTGTTCCGTTCCACGAACTCGGTGTCCGCATACTCAAAGCCCGCCCCGTAGGCGTCCCCGACTGCAAGTTCCAGCAGCATCCTGTGTCCCTCCTTCTCATCCCATAAAGACCGGCTCTTTTTTGGTGAACCGGAAAAGCTGTGCGGGCCGGTGCGCCCCATCCCGCTTCTGGCGCGGGGTCCCCTCCAGAATCTCGGCGGCGAGCATCTTCTTGCGGAAATTCCGCTTGTCCAGCGAGTACCCTAAAATAATCTCATAGACCGTCTGAAGCTCGGTCAGGGTAAACTCTTCCGTAAGCAGGGCGTAAGCAACCGAGGTGTAACCGAGCTTGGCACGGAGGCGGGTAAGCGCGGTTGCGAGTATCTCGGCGTGGTCAAAGGCAAGCGAGGGCAGGCTGTCCACGGGCCACCACCGTGCCTCGGCGGCATCGGTCCCCGCCTCCGGCTCGCTGGCAGCAAGAGGCAGGCCGCTTTCAGGCCCGGGCAGCAGGGCATAGTAGGCCACTGAGATGACCCGCGTCCGAGGGTCGCGTCCGACCGCGCCAAACGTATACAACTGTTCCAGATAGTGCGCGGCAGCAACCCCGGTCTCTTCAACGAGTTCCCGTTGGACCGCGGTGTCAAGATCCTCGTCCAGTCTCACGAAACCGCCGGGAAGTGCCCAGGCTCCCGCGAACGGCCAGACCCCGCGCTTGACCAGAAGAACGCACAGTTTGCCCTCCCGCGCCGTGAATGCGGCGACATCCACAGTGACCGACGGCTTGGCAAACGCATCGGCATTGTACTGCGACGGATTATCCTGGCTTTGCGGCTTTGTGTCCATGAAACACAATGTATCCGAAAGGGGGGATTGTTGTCAAATTGACAGTGGATGGTTTGCGGCGGTACAATCGAACACGCGCCCTCGGATACTTTATGCCCGAACGCCGCACCTCCAAGCCCGCCGGGACCGCCCCTTAGACTGACCCAACTGTGATAGAGAAACGACATGCCACCGTTTTGGAAACGGTGAAGCTTTCCGCCCCCGGTCACTATGTACTGACCTTCGACGCGGGCCAGAAAATGGCATCGGCGGTGAAGCCGGGTCAGTTCCTTGGGGTTGCTATGGACACGGGCGGGATGCAGTTCCTGCGCCGGCCTTTCTCGTTCTACTCCGCGGATCCGGAAACGGGTCACGCTTCCATCCTTTTCTCCGTCTACGGCGCGACAACCGCGCAGATGGCGAGGCTGGCCCCCGGCGAGACCCTCGATATTCTCGGTCCGCTAGGTGGGCGGGCGTTCACACCGGATACACGCCCGGGAGCGCATCAGGTGATGGTTGGCGGGGGGTATGGGGTACCGCCTCTCGCATTTCTGGCTCGCCGCCTGCTTACGGCGGACCCCGACAGCTCGGTGACCCTGATCAACGGGGCACGAACGGCAGAGTTTCTGGTCGGGACGGAGGGACTGGAAACGCTGGGCATTCACCTGCGAGAAGCGACCAACGATGGCTCACGCGGGACGCAGGGATTGGTAACCCTGATCCTTCAGGAGATCCTGGAAGCGCGCGCGGAGCACGTCCCAATCCACATTTACACCTGCGGCCCGACCCCGATGATGCGGGCCGTCGCGGAGATGGCGATGCGCTACGAGGTGCCCTGCCAGGTCAGCATGGAGGTCTTTATGCCCTGTGGCGTGGGAATCTGCATGGGGTGCGCGGTCGAGCGGACCGACCAAACCTTCGCGCGGGGCTGCACCGATGGTCCCGTGTTTGAGGCGCGGGAGGTGGCATGGAAATAACCACCGTGCCGGAGCTTTCCGTGCGCATCGGATCGCTGACCCTGCGCACCCCCGTCACAACAGGGTCCGGAACATTCGGCTTCGGCTCCGAAGTCGCGGAGTTTGTGGACCTGAACAAGATCGGCGCGGTGACCGTCAAGGCGACCAGCCGGGAGGCGCGCGCGGGCAACCCGCCGCTGCGCATGGTCGAGACCCCAGCGGGAGTTTTGAATGCCATCGGCCTGCAGAACGGGGGCATCGAGAACTATCTTGCCGAAAAAGCCCCCTTCCTGCGCCGCTACTCGGTCCCGATCATCGTCAATGTGCCCGGCGAAAATCCGGAAGACTTCGCGTATGTCGTACGCCGTCTGACGGACTCAGGGGCAGCCGACGCGATCGAACTAAATATCTCCTGTCCCAACGTTTCGCATGGCCTGGACTTCGCCACCGACCCGCGCCTGACCGCCGAAGTCGTCGCAACATGTCGCCGCGCCACGCACCTGCCGCTGATTGCCAAACTGTCGCCAAACGTCGCGGATATTCGACCCATCGCAAAAGCCGCCGAGGAGGCGGGCGCGGATGGCCTATCGCTAATCAACACAGTCATCGGCACGAGCATTGACGCGAAAAAGCGCCGGTTTCGTCTGGCAAACATCACGGGGGGGCTTTCCGGCCCGGCAATCAAGCCGATTGCCCTCCTGCACGTTTACCGAGCGGCCCAGGCCGTAGAGATACCGATCATCGGCATGGGGGGCATCATGACCGCGACCGACGCGGTCGAGTTCCTTCTCGCGGGAGCGTCCGCGGTCGCGGTTGGGACCGCGAGCTTTGTCAACCCCGCTGTCGCCATCGAGATTTCCGAGGGCATCGCTGCCTATCTCAAGGAAAATGGGTTCGCCACTGTCGGCGCGCTCGTCGGGGCCATCGAGCCGTGAACGGCTGCGGGCACCCTTAAAAAACAGCCAATGGAGGCTTACCAGACCACGCCATGACGCCTTTTCCGTCACCTTACCTTCACCTGCCGATCGGGGACGACGCTCCGGATGAGGTCAACGCAGTCATCGAGATTCCGCGCGGATCGTCCAACAAGTACGAGTACGATCAGGAACTGGGTGTCTTCAAGCTGGACCGTCCGCTCTACTCCCCTCTGTTCTACCCGTTCGATTACGGCTGGATTGCTGGAACCATGAGCGCAGACGGCGACCCGCTGGATGTCCTCGTGATCGGCTCCCATCCGACATTCACGGGCTGTGTGGTCACCTGCCGCCCGCTTGGCGTCTTGATGATGCGCGACGAAAAAGGGGCGGACGAGAAGATACTCGCCCGCGTCGCTCATGACCCCCGGTACCACGGCGTCCGGCGGCTTGGTCACCTGCCAGAACATATCCTCCGCGAGGTCGAGCACTTCTTCGATGTCTACAAAACGCTGGAAAAGAAAGCAGTGCAGATCGGTGAGTGGCAGGACGTGGAGGCGGCCCAGGAAATGATTACCCATTGCCGCCTAGTCCGCGACCCGGATACGACCACTTAGCCAGGAAAAAGGGGTGCGAAGATGTTGCACCACCACAGCACTACCGGCTGCATGACGTCAAGGTCCCGCCGGAACAGCGCCCAAACGATCTCCGCCTGCGGAGGTGCAGGCGGAGATCGTTTTTCGGGAATGCGAGCCGTGCTCCCTCCTACACAGGCACTGCTCCCGGTACCCCGCTTTGCACCACCCAGGAGGTCGGCTGACCGTTGCTGCCCGGAACCACAGGCGCGGTGGCAGAGGTTACCTTGAAGGACGACTGTGCTGGGGTCGCCCCGGGAACCAGTGCGGTTTCAACGTACCGGAAATCCGTGAACCACTGGGTCGGGGTGAGGGTGCAGACGACATAGCCCTTCTGTGCGCCGTTGAAGTACTTCGTCCAGGGCGTTTGTGTAGGGGTCGCCGCCGCCGAAACCGGTGCAATAAAGCCGATCGGGAAGTCAGCGGTGACAGACGAACAAACCAGCTCCGTGCCAACGGTATCACCGGGGTTATCAGGGTCGGCGTAGTTCGCCTTGAGGTCATGGACCCAGGCGCTGTGAATATCGCCGGTAATCACCACGAAGTTCTTGTTTGGCCCGCGCAGCGTGTTCATCGCGTTCAGAATACGCTGCCG
This sequence comes from Armatimonadota bacterium, assembly GCA_014380815.1. GTDB lineage: Bacteria > Armatimonadota > Armatimonadia > Armatimonadales > Armatimonadaceae > JACMJB01. The sequence continues at coordinate 7,060 of JACMJB010000291.1, read as the reverse complement.
GTTCGCCCCGTAGCCGTCCCACTGATCCACGTTGTAGATGATGTTGCCGCCGGAAGCCGGTGGAATGAACTTTCCGTAGTTGAACTGCGCCATCATCACCTGGTTACCCAGCACATTCCAGGTCGCCGTGGAGGCGGCAAGGCCCTCAAGAAGCCAGGCTTCCTGTTCCGCCCCGGTGAGGGTCCCGGTCGGGTTTCCATTCGCCGGAAGGCCGGGGCGGAAATCACTGTTTGACAGGACGAACCCGATCCCGGTGCTGCGGTCCACCGGCTGATCGGTGCGATACTGGCGCGTATCCAGCATATGAAACTCCGCCAGATTGCCAAATCGAAGGCGGCGGTAAAGCTGCATGTTCGCGCCGCTGGGCAGGGATGTGCGGCGGAGCGGCATGTGCTCGTAGTACGCTTTGTAGGCCGCGGCGCGCTGCAGCAAAAACTGTGCGGGAGTCACGAGCGGATCGTCGGTGATCTCATCAATGTCGTTGGCGTGGTTGTTTTCGATCTCGTGATCGTCCCAGACCGTCACCCAGGGATACAGACGGTGCGCTTCCTGCAGGCTCGGATCCGTTTTATACTGAGCATGGCGCAGCCGGTAATCCGCCAGGAACTGAAGCTGTTCGGTATCAAGACGGACCTGACCGGCGGGCGGAGCGGGGTTCGTGTTGTGCTGCCGGCCCCCGATAGCCGCCGCCTCAGTGGTGCTGATCGGGTCGTACTCATAAAGATAGTCGCCGAGATGCACGACCAGATCCAGGTCGCCGCGCGTTACCTCCTCGGCGAGCCGCTGGTAGGCGGCAAAAAAGCCGTTCTGGTAGTCCGAGCAGGAAACAAATGCGAAGCGGAACAGATCGGTCGGGGCATTGAACGCCGGTGCGGTCTTTGTGCGCCCCACCGGGCTGACGAACGCGCCGCTTCGAAAGCGGTAAAAATAGAGGGTCGCGGACTCCAGACCGGAAAGCTCTACATGAACGGAGTGGGCATCCTGCGCAAGTGCAAGGACCGTTCCACTCTGGACGATCTGGGTCATCGCGGCGTCGCGCGCCACTTCCCAGCGAATCGGGATGTTCCGCTGCGGCATGCCGCCGGTGCCGGAAGCGTTGAGCGGATCGGTCGCAAGACGGGTCCACAACACCACCCCATCGGGCAACGGATCGCCGGATGCGACACCCAGGGTGAACGGGCTGCCGGAAGCCACCTGCCCCCACGCACGATCCGGCATCTGGGTCGCGACCACCAGGCCCGCCAGCGCTCCCGCGCCGCCCAGAAAGGAACGTCGCGTTACCGGGTTTGCCAGAACGCGGCGAAAAGTCTTCTCATTCATCGGTTTTCTCCTGATCCTATGCGGCGGCTTCGGGGCGGCGGCAGCGACGGCGTCGTGCAATCGAAAGGGGGGCGGCAATCAGCAGGCCGCCAAGAAGCAGTGTCACGGTTCCCGGCTCCGGGGCGGCGACCGCTGTTGCGGCAGCGACGTTCTGCAGCGTGACACGGTAGCTGCCGTTTTTCTGCGTGCCATCCGCCGCGTAAAACGCGCCCGATGCGCCGGGGGCGGCGAACTGAGAGGCGGTAAAGTTGCCGTTGCCCTGCTGAATGAAGCCATTCGAGAGGTTCGGACCGGCGGCGAAGTTGTCGTAGACCGTCAGCGCCAGCGTGTACATGCCAGGGGCGCTCAGACTCGCCTGTAGCTGCGTGTCCGCAAGACCGACGTTCGGATCGGCAAAGCTGTCAATGCCGGTGAACGCACCGCCGGGAGCAAACAGCGAAAGAATGGGGGCAAACCCGCCCAGTGCAAACGAACTGGTGCTAAGGGTCACTGTCGCGGGAGCATTCACCGTGAATTGAAACAACTGGACCTGATCGTCCTGGGTAAACGCGCCGTCGAAGGTGACGTTGTTCTGGGCGCGCGTCGTGGACGCGGCAATCAGAGTCAGGGCAAATGCGGCAAGAACAGGGCGGAGTCTGCGTCCTGCCCAGGTAGGTGAAAGACGGGGGAGGGGGCTGCTGATCGGCATGTACTTCCTTTCCGGAATCAAACGGATGGGGAAGCAAGCGCAGAACGAATCGGCGTACAGGCCCCCCTCCATTATCCGGGACCAATGTAAAGAGAAGATTAAGAAACAGGGGGCAACGCCGCGTAATCTAGAAGAAATTCTCCGGACCGGGAAAGCGCCGCTCCCGAACGTCCAGGGAGTAGGCAGCGATCGCCTCCAGAAGCGCGGCCCCGAGTTCGGCATAACGGCGCGCGTGCTTGAACGCGGGACCATCTGTGAACCCTACGAGGTCATGCAGCACCTGCACCTGACCATCGCACTCCAGGCCCGCGCCGATCCCGATGGTGGGGATTGTAATCGAACCGGTAACGCGGCGTGCAAGATCGGAGGGAATCACCTCCAGCACAATTCCAAAGGCCCCCGCCTGCTCCAGTGCGACGGCTCCGTCGGTGAGTGTCTGGGCGGCGTCCTCGGTCTTACCCTGTACCTTGAAGCCTCCGAAACGGTGAATGGACTGCGGCGTCATACCGAGATGCCCCATTACCGGGACCCCGATATCAACCAGGCGACGGATGGTCTCCAGAACGACAGGTCCCGCGCCCTCCAGTTTTACCGCCTGCGCTCCGCCTTCCGCGATCAAACGCATTCCGGCTTTCACCCCGTTGGTCACGCTGGCGCCATACGTTCCGAACGCCATATCTGCGATAATCAGCGCATGGCGCGCCCCGCGTGCTCGCTCCGCATTAGTGGGCACACCGTCGGGGCAGGCATCGGCACGTCGGGCAGACTGACCACGAAGCACGGCTCGGGTGTGGTAAAGAAGGTCCTCCAGCGTCACGGGCAGGGTGGTGTCGTAACCCAGGGTGGTCATCCCGACACTGTCACCCACCAGAATAGCGTCTACCCCCGCGGCATCGGCAAGGCGTCCCTGCGGCGCGTCGTAAGCCGTGACCATGACAATCGGCTGACCTTTTCGCTTGCGGGCAAGAAACTGGGGCGTGGTGATGCGGTTGGGCAAACGTTCAGCAGGCATAACGAACGCAGTTTATCACGCAGTCTGCAAGTGGTGTCGCGCTGCCAAGAGGCTATATTTTATGCCCGGCAGTGTCAGCGAGGAAGGATCAAGATCGCCGTCGGCACGAGGACACCTGTCGGCTCGGCATCGGTCAGGGTGCGGGAGTCAGGATCGCGGTACACAACCTGGGCCGACGGTCCCCCGTCAAGGCACATCGCTTCGCGCGGGGTGGTGCCATGCGCCTCCGGGAAATACGCCGCAAGGTAATCCGCGACACGGGAAAACTCCATAGCGTCCGCGCGTCCCAAGATCAGGTGGCGCGGGGCACCGTTTTCCTGATCGTATGCGACAAAGGCACGGGGCAGCCTGCCAGGGCTTTTCAGGCGCTCCTCACGATCGGTGATATGCCGTTTCCCGCTCGAAAAAAGGCGCGGACCGCAGGCAAGCGCCTGCGCGACCGGCCAAGGGCGGGAGGATTCGGGGCTGGTCGGGTCTCTGCGCTGGCGCGGCCCCATCTTCGCGGTCCCAGTGCCCCACACCATGCTGGGCACCCCCTCCTTGGAAAAGCCGATTGCGGAACGCGTATATCGCTCCGTCCCCCCGCTGGAGAGAGTCACGCTGCCGGGAGCGATCACCTTGCCATCCATGACGGCAAGCTGAACGATCTGTTTTCGCCGCCCTATCTGATCGTAGGTGTCGCCGAAAAAGCCGCCATTGATGCCCGCAATCGCACCGCGCTGCGCTGCCCATTCACGGACTGTCTTTGCATCGCCGACAAAGTTTCCGCCGCGATTCTCCACGCCGCGTGCCGCGACCACGGGGCGCATTTTAGCCATGGTGAGATCAATATCCAGAAGCTGAACGCCCGCTTTCTGGTCACGCCGAAACGTGATCCCCGGCGCAACCTCTATAGCCGCAGGCAGGGTATGGCTGCAGCCAAACGACAGGGGGATAAGACCAACAGCCGGGCACAGGCAGAGCGCCGCGCGAAACCGAGGGGCGGCGCAGAAAGCGGGGGCGACGCCTACATCGCCCCCGCGACCTCTCCCGGAACCCCGCCAGTTGACGCGCATCAGAAGGCGTCTATCTCCTTGACTTCGCGGGCATACTTCTCAATGAACGCGCGGCGCGGTTCGACCTTCTCGCCCAGCAGAACGGTAAACATCTGGTCTGCCTCGACCGCCTCCTCGACGGTCACACGGGCAAGGCTTCGCTTTTCCGGATTCATGGTCGTGTCCGCAAGGTCCTCCGGGTTCATCTCACCCAGCCCTTTGAAGCGAGTGATGTGAACATCTTTGCGCTTCACTTCCTTGACGATCCGGTCTCGCTCTGCCTCGGTGCGGGCGTAGCGCTTTTCGTCTTTACCGACACGCACCGAATAGAGCGGTGGCTGCGCAATATACACATGGCCCTCATCCACGAGCGGCTTCATGTACCGGTAGAAGAAATTCAGAAGCAGCGTTCGAATGTGGTCGCCGTCAACGTCGGCATCCGTCATAATGATGATCTTGTCGTAGCGCAGTTTCGTCAGATCAAACTTGCTGGCGTTTTCTTTCTCATCGTCACCTGAAGTGTTGATCGCGAGACCCGCCCCGATGGCGGAGATCAGCATCTTGACCGCCTCGTTATCGAGTGCTTTGTCCACGCGCGCTTTTTCAACGCAGATGATCTTGCCGAACAGCGGCAGAATGGCCTGGGTCCGGCGATCGCGTCCCTGCTTCGCGGACCCGCCTGCGGAGTCGCCCTCCACCAGGTAAAGTTCGCACTTCTTGGGGTCACGCTCGGAGCAGTCCGCGAGCTTGCCGGGCAGGTTATTCCCGTCCAGCGCGGACTGACGTTTGACCAGATCAGCGGCGCGCCGGGCGGCCTCCCGCGCCCGCGCGGCGGTGAACGCCTTGTCAATCACGGCCTTCGCGACGGCGGGATTCTCTTCGAGGAACTGGGCCAGTCCTTCGCCCACAATAGAGTTGACAACCCCTTCGATCTCCGGATTGCCCAGTTTGTTTTTGGTCTGCCCTTCGAACTGAGGGTTAGAGATGCGAACGGAGATTACCGCGACTAGTCCTTCGCGCACATCATCGCCGCCAAAGTTGGGGTCTTTCTCTTTGAGAAAATTGTTCTTACGAGCGTAGTTGTTGATAACCCGCGTCAGAGCCGTCTTGAACCCGGACAGGTGAGTGCCGCCATCATGGGTGTTGATGTTGTTGACGAACGAGTAGATGCTTTCCTGATAGCCACGATTGTACTGAAGCGCGATCTCGATCTGGGCATCTTCGCGCTCACGGTAAAAGTAGATGACCTTGGGATGCAAACCATCTTTTGCCTCGTTCAAGTGCGCGACGTACTCGGCAATCCCGCGCTCATGATGAAAGGTTACCGGCTCGGCATCATGCATGTCGTCAAAAAAGGTGATCGCTACCTCTTTATTGAGATACGAAAGCTCACGGATGCGCGCAATCAGCCGCTCGACATGGTAGTCGGGCATCCCCTCCTCGTTCATTGCGCTGGTGAAAATCGTGTCGTCGGCAAGCCAGCACTGGCTGGTACCCGTATCGGCCGGGTCGCATTTGCCGATTACCTGAAGCTGCGTGACCGGAACCCCCCGCTCAAAGCGCATCTTGTAGATCTTACCGTCGCGCTTCACGGTCGTCTCCAGCCAGACCGAAAGCGCATTGACGCAGGAGGCACCAACGCCGTGCAGACCGCCCGATGTCTTGTATCCGCCGTCCCCAAATTTACCGCCGGAGTGGAGTTCGGTCATGACCATCTCAACACCGGGCTTACCGGTCTGCTTGTTGACACCCACCGGGATGCCGCGTCCGTTGTCCTCGACCGTGATCGTATAATCCTTGGAGAGCGTGACCTTGATCTTGTCGCAGTGTCCCGCAAGCACTTCGTCAATAGAGTTATCAATGATCTCCTTGAAGAGATGGTGCATTCCATTGAGGCCGGTGTCGCCAATATACATGGCAGGGCGATGCCGTACGGCCTCAAGCCCTTCCAACCGGCTCAGGGAGTTCTCGTCATATTTCTGTTCGATCTTATGGATCTGAGGAGCATCCCCTTCGTCGAATCCATTTGCGCCATTGGCGCCAGGAGCGTGTCCGTTTCCCGCAGGTGCGCCGACCGTGGTGCTGATAACCACGGGTGCTGTCGCTGCCGCTTTGTTCTGTACCTTAGCCAAGTCTCTGCTCCTTCAACTGCTCGTTCTTATTGATAACTGCTAGCACCACTTGTGTAAAAATGTCAAACATATGGTATCACAAACGGGCGTTTGCGGCAACCCCACCGCCTTCCGTTAGGATGGTCCCAAGCCGCCGCTGTGAGGATCTATGGATTTGAACTCTCCAGCGCTTCTGCGCGGTCCAGGTACTGAAGAGTGTCATGGGTAGGGCCATCGAGAAATTCTTTTCAAATCTCCTTGACACCCCCTAAGACCGGCGATATAACATTCTTCGTCGCTGGTTGAGACCTTGCTGAGTGACTGGTGAAATCCAGGAAGCAGAACCGGGCATCAGCCGTGATAAGTACCTTGGTGAAACCGGTAAAGATGTTCGTGAGCACTGCGCTGTAGCGGTCTGATAAGGACCAAAAGAGTGCAGTGAGAAACGTGAGAGCTAGGAAGTGCTTCAAAATACTTCTTGACAACTCATAGTACCCACGATAATGTATCTGAGTCGGTGACGAAGTGGTCGTGCAAAGCAACTATGTTCTGTACTGACCTCTGACTTTACCTTGTATGTTTCTTCTTCGGTTTGCACTTTGACAATTTCATGTTTGTGTTTACGGGTTTTACGTTTTGTGTGTTTTGGTGGTGTTAGTGGATGGTGTTGGTAGTTTCTGTGTGTTTAGTTCTTTGAGTAGCAACGGGTTACGCGGGTGCCTTACGGTCTCAGGATCTCATGGTTTCAGGATCGGTTGATCTTGTAGCCGGGTGACCTGGAGTTTGGTGATCTGTTTTTACTCTTTGGGGCCAGTGTTTCTTTTCGTGGATTTGGACGGCTTGGATCGGATTACGAGTTTGCTCTGGGGTTTTGGGCCTTTCGGGGTTTTGGCCT
>JACMJB010000290.1 GCA_014380815.1 Armatimonadota bacterium | reverse complement strand
CTACCTCAATGTGCGCCTGATGACGGATCAGCTTATTGACCAGGCGACCCCCGGCACTGGCAACGGACAGAACTATTATCTGAACCTGACGGACAATCTGCAGGCCGCCGATGCCGGGATCATCACCCAGAACGTTTTCCCGTCGCCGCGCAGTGTGTTCGGCAGCCTGATTATCGCGCCGGGCACGGAGCGAGTCCTGGGGCCGGTGTCGAACTACACAGATACCAACAGCGGCCTGCTGGAGAACACGACCTATTTCCGCTTGCCGACGTTCTCTCGGGCGACGCTGGCAAAGCAGGTGGAACCGGAAGACAGGCTCGTTCCAAACTCGCCGTACCGCAAGTTCACGGTCGTGAATCCCGGCTATTTCTTCGACTACGACCTGCCGCCCTACGATATGCTGCGCTTCAGCCTGGAGGGCGAGGGGATACCTGGGCTACCCGCGCTCCTGAGCACTGATCCCCCTCCGGATCAGCGGGAACTCCGGGTCACCTATCTCTGGCAGAACAACTTTGCCCGCGATGCCAACGGCAACCCGCTCGATGCCAATGGCAACACCAATATCGCTTTTGACCCGACGATCACAGACCCGGACCAGGTACGGCGGCAGAGCCGGGTCGGGTCGCCGGAGCCGGATGTCGTGAAGGTGGATTACTCCACCCGCTCGCTGATGGCGATCACGATCGGTGCGCGGGTCTACGATTCCGGCAGCGGCGAGGCGCAGGTGATCCAGCTTGCCGACAAGATTCAAGTCAACAACGTGGGACGATAGAACGTGGGACGACAGCCAGACCCCAGCGCTATCCTGCTCCGGCTGGAGGTGGGGCAGGGAAGCCGTCGCCGCGCCCGCGTCGCAGGACAGCCTCCCAAATGAGATCAACGAGATCAACGTGAGAACGACAACCGCATCCATGACCAAACCCTTCAATACGGACAATACGGAACCCCTGCCTGCTCTGCCCCGCACACTGCGAGGGCGCCCGCGCTCGCGTCGCGCGGAGTCCGGCCAGTCGCTGATTGTGGCGATCATCGTTCTGTTCCTGCTGCTGGTACTGGGAGCGGCCTTTGTCGCACTGGTCGCGAACAACCTGCGCGGCGCTCGTCAGTCCGCGCGCCGCGTTTCCGCCGATTTCTACGCCGAAGCAGGAATCCGCTATCTGGATGAACAGCTGACCAACTCCGCCGAGGGTGCGGACTGGCGCTCCACCCCGGAGGGCGTTCTGGACGCGGGGGATAAGGACGCCGCTGGCAACGTGGTGTACGGTGCCGACCTGAACAAAAACGGGGTCCTTAACACGGCTCCCGTTACGCAGGACCCCGACTATTTCTGGATCAAGCCGTATGACCCGGTGACCGGTGAGGGCGGCTACACGCGCGTCAACTACGGCGGCGACACGCCCGGCAGTCCCGGCGGTCGCGCGCTGGTAAAAGCGAACTACCAGCCCCTGATCCCCCTCCGCGACAGCAGCGGAGCTATCGTGGTGGATGCGAACGGAAACGCCGTCAAGTATTACGACCCCTCTCTCCCCGCCTGCGTCACAGACCCCGCTGCCGATGCCTGCCGCAACGAAAACGCGGACGTCGCCGCTAAGAAGTTTCTGCGGCTGGAGTCCGTCGGGCGGGTCGGCGTGATTGACGCGGACGATCCGACCACCTACACGAACACGCAAGGGGCCGCCCTGCGCCGTGAACTGGTTGCCTACAAGCAGATCGGGATCACTGACTACCTGCGCTTCTTCACCAATAAAGACAACAAGCCGACCACCGCGACCCTTGGTTCCGCGATCCAGGTCTACGATGCTCCCGTCGGCAACCGGGATGCCAACCCGCCTCCGGAGCCGGTGCTGCGGGACATTGAGTCCTACTACGTCGGCGGCGGAATCCGCTCGAACGCGCCGCTTACCTTTTATGGTGTCAACCGCTTTGTGCTGAACGAGGTGCGCGGCGAAGGGATCGAAGTCTCAGGACAGATCTCGCTCGCCAATGTCCCCGCGGACGTCACCTCTGCCACGTACCCTACGGTCAAGACGAACAACCCCGCGCGCGTCACGCTGCAGGCCACGCTCGCGGGGGCGGTGTCTCCGCTCCTGCCCAGCACTTCGGCGGAGTTCACCACCTACCGGGGGCTGGTGCGTGACAACCCATCGGGCAACGATACCCAGAACCAGAGCGATCAGGTGAACGCCGCGAATCCCACAGCGAACGCGAACCTGCGCTCGGTGCCACGCGCAAGCGCCCCGATCCTGGACGCCGAAGGGACGAACGGTGTTACTCGCTACCGCGCCCTGACCCGTGACTCCGCGCCGCTCTCCCCGTTCGATACCCCGGTCAATGTCAACGCTCTGCCGAACGCTGGGGCACGCGGCTGGGGCCAGAACCTGTATCTGAACAATATCAACGATATTCAGCGCCCCTCCGCGCTGAACGGCCTGTATTCGCAGCGGACCGACTGGCTGAACCCCGGCGCGGGCGAATCGGCGGGCTTCTGGAAAAAAGACTTTGTGTACGTGCCGCCGGGTGTTACGATCACGCTGACCCCGCGCTACCTGGTCCTGACCCGGAGCGGCGATCAGGTGAATCAGATCAGCAACTACCAGGATCGTTTCCGATTCCGCAAGCCGGATGGGACGGTCCTGCCCTACACGACCACGGTCCGCTACAGCTACGACACGACCGCCCTTGCCGCGCCACCGGCCTATCATGTCGGAGAGAATACCTCGCCCGATGCGGTGCTCGCCGGTTATCCGGTATCACAGGCAGGCACCGATAGTATTCCGGGGACCGCCGACGACACCGACTACTACGAGAGCAACTACGTCATCTATGCCGAGGGCAACGTCCGCATCCGTGGCGTCGCCGGTGGCCTGGACCCGGAAACCGCCCAATATTTCCTGCGCCACCTGACCATCGTTTCCGGGGGCACGATCTACGTAGACGGCAACCTGCTTCGGGACAATATCCCCGCCGGGGCCACCGATGCCACCGCCCAGCTGGTTCGGGGACAGTCGTCCATCGCGCTGCTGGCCCGCGATTATGTCGCAGTCAATACCAGTCAGTTCCTGGCGCCACAGAGCGGGTTCGCGGCCTTCTCCGATACCTCGGAGAACTCGGTGCTCGCACTTGGCGTGAACCAGTCCACGGATACCTTTGCCTTCAGCATGGATCGCGGCCCGGTGGATGCGAACAACACGCCGCCCAGCGCGGTGACCGCGGCGAACGGCTTCGCCGCCGACTATCCGGTCCCATCCATCTTTTTCCGGCACGGAACCAAAGGGGTGGCGGCGAAGGCGCAGGAAGGCAGCGCCGGTATCAGCCTGCTGATCAACCGGGACCTCACCGGGGTGGGAAATACCTTTGACTTTAACGTGCCGCTTTCTCGTTTTCTGAGGCTTAATACGAACCTGGAAGCGCTGGATTTCGTGGACCAGGTATACTCGCTGGCGACGCCCACGGTTGCCCTGTACGGCGCGGCTGGGGTGACCTTCCCCTATCCCGTCGCGACCAATGCCGCCGCGCTGGAACTGGGAACGCCGAACCAGATGTCGGTAAACTATCTGACCAGCGAGAACCTGCCCAACCAGCAGCCGTACTACCTGGCGCGGCTAGGGATCGCCCCGCTGGATGTTCGTATCGAGGCGATCTTGTATGCGCAGGAGGCATCGTTCTTTATCATCCCCGGACCCTGGCTGAACCCGAACCCGGAAGACACTTATGAGGCATACCGGAACGCCGACCCGCTGAATGCCACCCGCTACCTGAAACGCGCGGAAGACACCGCCGATCAAAAGCGGATCGCCGCCGCCTTCCCGTTTTACCGGCAGCCGCAGGACATCCGTATCTCTTTCTACGGGGCGATCACCGAGAACCTGCCCGCCGAGATCGGCGACCAGTCGGCCTGGCTGGAGAAGTGGGGCTGGATACCGCGCTATCAGGGGGCGACCGGGCTGCTTTCGGATGCGAGCCTGCTGGGCGGCGCCGGCTCCAACGGCACGGCGATCCCGACTGTCCATGGCCCTGGTACCACCGCGCCGAACGCCGTCACCGGCAGCGCGCTTCCCGGTCCCGGTGGTCCGTTCCCGGCGGCACTGAACGCGGACACCGGCAGCGGTATCGTCTACGAGTACGATGCGCGGGCCTCATCACCCTATCGGGCCGATGGCATGCCGCTGCGCTCCAACCCGTTCCGGGCCAGTGAGCCGCTCCCGATCACGCCGCGACTACCGGTCGCGCCGGGTCTGCTGTATGTCGGAGAGCGGCCCGTGCAGCCCTGAATCAGCGGCGAAATGAAAAACTGGTGGGGCGGGGCGCTTCCGGCACCCGGCCCCGCCGCACTGCAGGATAAAAGAGTTTAGCGGACGAGGCGCTTCCCAGGGAGCGATGAGGGCGACGAATTGAACGACCATTACCATAGTGAAGAACCGATCCGTGGCGGCGCGGCGCGTCTGGCGCGGCGATTCGCCGGGCTGGGAGCGGCGATGGCGCTGCTGCTCCTGGCGGCGATGG
>JACMJB010000289.1 GCA_014380815.1 Armatimonadota bacterium | reverse complement strand
TGTCAACGCGTGCCATCGCCCTCCGCCGAACTGGCGACCTCGATCAGGTTACCGTCTGGGTCCCGGAAATAAACCGACCGGATCGGTCCGGTCGCGCCGGTCCGAATCACGGGTCCTGCCAGTATCGGGATCGCACGGTGCTCCAGGTGGGCGAGGACGACCTCCAGCGGGGTATCGGTCAGAAAACAAAGATCGGCGGAACCGCGCTGTGGTACGGCGGCGTGGGGGGTGTAAGGGACATCGGCAGGGTGAAGATTGATCTTCTGCGAACCGAACGATAGCGCAAGTCTCCCCCCGGCAAACTCGACCCGCTTCATCCCCAATACCTGTTCGTACCAGGCGGCGGTGGCGTCCACGTCTCCGACTGTCAGAACCAAATGATCCAGGGAACGCAGGTTAATCGCCGCCCGGTTCTCCCTTTTCATTGCTATTCATGTCCAGTGTATTGACTCTCGGAAGACTAGGAAGACCGCCCATACCCCGCAGCATCTCTGCCAGGTGCGCAATGGGGACCCTGGCCTGCTGCTTGGTCTGCATATCACGAACCTGGGTTACCCCCTCCGCAATTTCGTCGTCCCCGACAATCAAAGCGTACCTCGCGCGGACCCGATCCGCCTGCTCCAGGCTGGCCTTGAGCTTGCGGCCCGTGTAATCCATGTCCGCGGCAAGGTTCGCCCCGCGAAGCTGTGACAGCAGAATGACACACGCATCCCGCGCCGCCGCGCCGATCGGGCACAGGAACGCGACCGGCGCGGTCGGGTCCGGAACCGGAACCTTCGCGGTCTGCAGTGCGATCAACGTACGCTCGATCCCCAGGCCAAATCCGATACCAGGCGTCGCGGGTCCCCCAAGCTGCTCGACAAGGCGGTTGTAGCGCCCACCACCGGCAAGCGAGGACTGCGCCCCGACATCCGGGGACTCGATCTCAAACAACGTGCGGGTGTAGTAGTCGAAACCGCGCACCAAAAACGGGTCCAGCTTGTAGTCCACACCGAGCGTCGTCAGCAGTTTTTGCAGCGCCTCGAAGTGCTCGCGGCTCTCCGGGTCCAAGAAGTCGGTGACAATAGGCGCGTCCGCGAGAAGCCGCTGGTCCTGTTCCTCCTTTGAGTCCAGCATCCGAAGCGCGTTCTGCCCGAAGCGACGCTGATTGTCCTCGCTCATCTGGCTGACAAGAGGAGTGGCATACGCTATCAGGGCCTCCACATAGCGCGCCCGGCTTTCGATGCTGCCCACAGAATTCAGGCGCAGCGTCAGGCGTGATACGCCAAGCCGTGTAAAGATCGCCGCCAAAAGCGCGATGACCTCCGCATCCGCTTCCGGACCGCTGGCACCCAGCAGCTCGATCCCCGCCTGGTAGTGCTGGCGATAACGGCCTTTCGTGGGGCGCTCGTAGCGGAAGTTCGGCCCGATGTAGCAAAGCTTGGCGATGGGGCGCTCAAGATAGACGCGGTTCTGGACGTAGGCGCGCAGCACCCCCGCCGTCCCTTCGGGGCGAAGCGTGATTGCGTCGCCGCCCTTGGTGACAAAATCGTAGGTTTCTTTGCTGACAATATCGGTGCCTTCGCCGACGGCCCGGTGAAAAAGCTGCGTGTCCTCAAAGATCGGCGTCCGAACCTCTTCGTAACCGTACAGGGCGCACAGGTCTCGAAAGATCCCTTCGAGCCAGTGCCATTTCGTGATGTCGTCAGCCCAGTCCGTGCGGTCTTTGCCGCTGGGAAGGATGTCGTGGGTGCCCTTGGGGGCCGTGTAGCGCATAGCGACCCTATTGTACGGCAGGTTCCGTGGGTTCGCAGAGGAGACGCTCCTATGCGGACAAGGTGCCCCACATCCTTCGCACCTGTTCCTCGGTTTGGATCAGCGGGACATCGGTTCGGATCACATAGTCCGCGCGCCGGGCTTTCTCCTCCGGGGCCATCTGCGCCGCGAGCCGATCCGCGACCGCCTTCGAAGTCAGTGGGGGACGGCCCGCCGCTGCCTCGCGCGCCTGCAATCGCTCCTCCTGAAGCTGCGGCGTCGCGAGAACAGCGATAACGACGTCAAAAAGCGTCGTGAGACCGCGTTCATAAAGCAAAGGGACCTCGTAGACCAGCGCACCGGTCTCGTTGGAGGAGCGGGCCATGGAGATCGCGGAACGCATTCGGGCGATAATCGCAGGATGGGTGATGGCTTCCAGCTCGGCCTTCGCGACCGGGTCCGCGAAGATACGCGCGCCCAGGGCGGTGCGGTCCAGGGTCCCATCGGCCCGCCGTGTCTCCGGGAAACGGGCGAAGACCTTCTCAAGCAGGGGAGAACCGTTTGCGAGAACCGCCCGTGCATCCGTGTCCGCGGAAAGTACGGAAGCGCCCAGATCCGCGAACTGTTTCGTGACGGTGCTTTTGCCGGACGCGATCCCGCCGGTGATGCCGATGATCTTCATTGCGACAAAATCGAAAGCCGTCCCCGTTGCCGGGGACGGCTTTCATTCTCCGCCGCGCCTACTTTGCGGCTTCGTCGTCGGTTTCTTCGGACTCATCCGGGGCGGATGCTTGCGCATCCGCTTCGGTGTCCAGGTCTTCCAGGTCAATGTCCGAGAAGTCCTCGTCCTCATCTTCGTCGGTCCGGCGACCACGCTTCTTCTCGCGTCCCTTGCCGGGAACCACGCCGCCACGGTTGGAGAACAGCTCGCCGAACATGTCGCCGAGTGTCACTCCGCCACCGCCACCGCCACCGCCGCCTGCGGAAACGTACTGCCGGAAGTCACCGCCGCCGTCCTCCTCGCCGCCACGGCCACGCCGTCGTTCGCGCTTGTCGCCGCGCCTTGCGCCGCCCTCTTCCGTGGTGCCCGGTGCCGCCTCCGGACCGCCCGCAGGAGCGGCAGCCCGGTAGTCATCGCCCGGTTCGCGGGGCTGAAGGGCGCGGAGCGACAGGGTCAGACGCCGCTCCTCGGCGCGAACATCAATCACCTTGATCTGGACCTGCTGACCGGCCTCTACCACGTCGGCAGGTTTTGCGATTCTGCGGTGTGCCAGTTCGCTGTTCGGGATGATGCCCTCGATGCCGCCTTCCAGAAGCACGAACGCCCCGAACGGCACCAGGCGCGTGACTTCACCCTCGACCACATCACCCACATGATATTTCTCGGCCACGGTGAGCCAGGGATCGGGAAGGATCTGGCGCATACCCAGGCTGACACGACCCTGTTCGAGGTTCAGCTTCAGGATCATCACCTGAACCTCCTGCCCGACCTTCACTACATCGCTGGGGTGCTTGATGCGGGTCCAGCTCATCTCGGAGACGTGCAATAGGCCGTCAATGCCGCCCAGGTCCACGAATGCCCCGTAATCCGTGACGCGGCGGATGGTACCGGTGCGGCTCTGGCCTTCCGTGAGCGACCCGATGGTGTCGGTTTTCTGCTTTTCGCGCTCTTCCTCGGTGGCGAGACGGTGCGAAAGCACCACCTTGCGGTTGTGGCGGTCCACTTCAAGTACCTTCAAGGGGACGCTCTGACCGACGAACTTTTCGAGATTTTTCAGCTTGCCGTTGCCGACATGGGAAGCAGGAACAAAGCCCCGGATCCCCAGATCCACCACAAGGCCACCTTTTACGCGGTCGGAGACCATGGCCTGCAGGGTACGACCGTCGCCGAGCGCTTCCTGAACCTTGTCCCACGCCTTCTCAAAATCGGCGCGCTTCTTGGAAAGCAGCAACCCATCGGCCCGGTCCTCCAGCACCAGAACGTCAATCAGGTCGCCGACCTTCACGATGTCCTCGATGTTGGCGACCGGCTCCCGCGAGAGTTCGTTCGGTCGGATCAGCCCCTCGGTCTTCATGCCGACATCAACCAGGACACCCTCGTGGTCAATGTGGACGACGGTACCGGTCACTACCTGGTCTTTGCGAAGGCCATCGCGATCCTGGTCGCCCCGCCGCGAGTCGCGCCCACCGCCACGACTACCCCGGCTCCCGCGTCCGCCATCGCTGCTTTCGCCCGGCACGTCGATTTCATCGAGTGGGGGCATCTGCTGCATCGCCAAATCCATCGGGTCTACCTCTTCGCTTGCCCCTGACGTTTCCGGAAGGGCGGCAGGGGGCGAAGAGGAGACGCCGTTTGGCGTCGTCGCCGCAGCAGTAGCAGCGGTGTCAGTAGTGACGGGCGTCGCCGTGGCTGCTGCCGAGGCCGTTGTGGCCTCAGGATCAGTTGCAGTCGCGGTCGGCGTTCCGCCGGTCGTTTCGTCGGACATAGGGTTACAGAAGCTCCTTGGGAGCGGCGATGCGTCTGTGTTCACACGCCGCTGACTACGATAAGTTTCCTCAGTGATGAGTTATTCGAAAAGATAGTTTACCGCACAATGACCGCAGGCTGGCAGCGTTCACAAAAAACCGTCCCACGCCCGGCGAGCCGGATTCGCGTCAGTGTTGTCGCGCAATTGCTGCATGGCTCCCCGCCGCGATCATAAACCTGCGGCGTGAACCGCCCGGGCAACCCTGCCACGTCAAAATAGTTATCGGAGGTGGTTCCGCCGCCCTCAACCGCTTCCGTCAACACCGTCCGTACGGCTTGCGCCAACCGATCCGTCTCCTCAGGGCTGAGGGAGTTTGCAGGCCGCTCCGGATGGATCCCCGAAAGGAACAACGACTCATCCGCGTAAATGTTCCCGACTCCCGCGACCACTCTCTGGTCCAGAAGAGTCGGCTTTATGGCGGTCTTCCGCCCACGCAGCTTTGCTCCCAGATTCGCGGCCCCCCAGGAAGGCTCCAGTGGCTCCTCGCCCATCTGCGCGAGCGAGGGTGCGAGCGTTCCGATCTCCTCTTGCCGCAATGCCCGCAGCTCTCCCCAGGTCCACATATCGTAGAATCGAAGCGCCTTGCGGCCTCCCAGTGCCTCCTCCAGCAGAAGCGTTACGCAGTGGTAGGGACCAGGCTCAGCATCCGACGCCTCAACTCGTAATTGACCTCGCATCTTCAGATGAATGCAGAGGAAGAAAGAAGGGGAGGAGTCTTCGGGAACGGTGAGACGGTTTGTCTCCGTATCCGCGAGTGGAAGCAATAGGTATTTTCCGCGCCGCTGAGCTTGGGTGATGAGCCTGCCGACGGTGCGTTCTCGAAGTTCCGCCTCGCTTTGGCCTTTGAGAACCTTCGCGTTCCTGACGGTAACTTCCACGATGCGCCGATCGAGGACTGTCCGCTCCAGCCCACGGCGCACGGTTTCCACCTCCGGCAGTTCCGGCACGAACGACTCCACCTCGACTTCCAAGGGGGTGTCCCGCAAGCAGGCACAACTTCCCCCGTCAAAACGGAGTTAGTTTACCAGAAGGTACCCTGGTCGTCAAGGAGTTTTTCCCAGCGGTTCGTTTGCGCGGTCCAGAAGAGGAAGCGCTAGGGGAATGGTGCCAGCCGAAGCGGTGTCCGCTTTTCGCGGTCGGGAAACTCGGCCCAGGGCAACGCCCGCAATGTCGCGGTCGCCTGCTCTTCATTGCCGAGCGCACGCAGCGAGTACGCGAGTCGCAGGCGAGCGGAGGCGTCCGAGGGATCCGCGGCGAGACGCTTGGTCGCCGCTGCTTTCACCGATGCCGCATCACCCTGCTGTCGGATCAGCGTCGCGAACCGATCCCCCGCCCACCATTCGGCGATGTCAATCGTGGTCGTCACCTCGTCGCCGTAAAGCCGGGGGTTTGCATGGCAGGCCTGGCACCGGTCGGCGGGCCAACTGCCCGCGAACTCGACCAGCTTGGCGATATACACGCGCTCTTTGGTGGCGTTACCGGAAAGCTGCTCCAGGCGCGCCATCAGCTCCAGATAACGGCGACGCGGTACCTCGTCCAGTGACTGAGGGTCGCGAATCTGTTTGAGCAGCGTGCGTGCGTCCTCCAGCTTATTGCCCTGCACGAGCCGCTGCGCGGTGAGCAGCATCAGATCCAGTGAGATCGTGAAGCTTTCCGGATCGTCATTGATTTCCCGGAGCCACTTCGCATCGCCGGTGCGCACCGCTGCCGCCGCAGCCAAAGTGCGCCACCGGCGGGCGTCGAGCGGATCGAGGGTAGAGACCTTGAACGGCTTCAGCAGCTTCGCGGCCTCGGGCGCTCTGCCTGCCTTCAGCGCCGTATTGGCCTGGCGATAGGCAGCCGTGAAAGCGGCCTTTACGGAGGAATCTGCGGAACTCGAAGAGCGTGTCTCGGCGGCTCCTTCATCAAGAACAGGTGCGCTCTGGTAGGGATTGCTCTCCAGTCCGCCCCGGAAGGGGTTCGCTGCGCGAGGCATCGTTATGACAGAGCCTAGCAGGATCAGTGTCGGAGCGACCATCGAGAACTTTGAAACGGTAAATGACATTACCTTTTACAGAGAACCGACGCGAACTTCACGTCTCGGATCTTCACATGGCCATCCACAAAAAGAGTGTTATACGTAGTTTGCCCGGAGTGAGCACACCAATTCCTTTTCACTCCGACTCCCGCGGGCAAAGTGGGGGGAACACTAGTGGCGCCGGGCGGGGTCACCCCAACGTAATCGTAGGTGTCCCATACCAGGTTGGTCCCTTCCCCGATCGCCCTATCGTCAATATTTTCCACCGAAGCTACTGAATCCCTATCGTCGAAGACGGTTGCCCAGGAATAATTGACGCCCAAGGCTTCAAGGTCCGGTCGTCCATCAGGACAGAGCCAGATTCCTTGATTTTTGGTATAGGGATCAAGCAAAAACGGTAGGCTCTGGGGATCTTTGAGTCCTCGAAAACGCGAATTTCCTAAAACCTCTCTAGAAGGAGGGATACTATCGTAGTCTTGTGTATACATCCGCCACGCTGTATAGATCTGTTTTAAATTGCTCTGACACGCGGCCTGACGGCCTTTAGCCCGTGCCTGTGCGAAAACGGGAAAAAGAATCGCGGCAAGGATCGCTATTATTGCTATCACGACGAGCAGTTCAATCAACGTAAAGCCGGACCGACGTGCAGGAGAAACAGCCATAATGAGATGAACCTTCTGAATCGAGGTGGAGTGGTTTGGATATTAACATAGACTCTTTGTTTACGCAACCATTCCCCAAAACGCGGCTGGGAGCCCAACAAAATACAAAAGGGGCAGCCGATTGGCTGCCCCATCACCGAACACGTCTGACGACCCGACTGCCTTTAGCCGCCGACTTTCAGTTCGTTGCGTAGTTTATAATCCGACTTGGCGTCGGTGAGAGCCTTCTGCGCAAGAGTTGTCGCCAGGGTCTTCTTCTCCGCGGTGGGGATCGTGCCAACAAGCGTCACGGTCTTTGTGGTGCTGTCCGTCTCGACATTGATCGTGCTCGCATCAATCTGCTTGCTGGTGATAAGCGCGTTTTTGACCTTCGGGGTCAGCACCACGTTTGCCGCCGCGCCCTTGGTCGCTTCGCTGGCGCTCTCTGCCGCACCGCCGACCGCCTCGCCCGCGTTCTCAGCCGCGCCCTTGACCGCTTCGCCCGCGTTTTCCGCGCCAGTGGCGACGGTCTTCCCCGCTTCCGACGCGCCTTCCTTGACGGTCTCCGCTCCGGAATCCACCGCTTTGCCCGCGCGCTCGGCGGTGCCTTCGCCGGTCGCCGTCGAGTTCGGGTTGGTGCATCCCGCGCCGAAGAGGGCTGTTGCGACTACCGCTACCGCTAGCACGTCCGTTCGCATCTTAATCATGGTTCGTTTCTCCAGTTGAAGTCAAATTGCCGACCGAAAGGCCGCTTGCCGTTTCCATCGCTATTTCCGATTGTACCCGCTCCTGCCTGCCGGCTAATCTTGGTAGCAAAACGGAAAAACGAGGCAGGGCCAATCAAAGACCCCGCCTCGTTTTTCAGTTTTGCTGCTTGAAAACGCGCCTAAACAGCGCGTCGCCCGCTGCTGAACAGCCGAAGAACCGCAATGAGAATGATCGCGCCGACGGTCGCCATCACGATGCTCCCGATGAAGTTCCCACCAACGCCGAATCCAAAGAAAGATCCGACAAAGGCGCCGATGTAGGCACCGACGACCCCGAGGAGGATCGTCAGGATCCACCCACCGGGTTCGCTGCGAGAGCCAGGCATGATTGCCTTAGCGATAATACCTGCAATAAGTCCCACGATCAGAAAAGTTAGCCAGCCCATAGTTTTTAGCCTCCGGTTTGCAAGAAGACAGTCTGCAGTTCCTGCAAATGCTGGAGGGGGCGACCGCTTCTTTGGTACTATTTATGTACCGTTTAAAGGCTTCCGGTAAACGTATTCGGTGAAGATTTATCCAGGCGAGGAGCGGGTGGCCTTAGTAACCGAGATCCCGGTCTACTTGATTCTCCAGCGGCTCCCCGTTTTGAAGGTGGACAATCTGACGGGTGACAAGCTGCGCGAACCGGGGCCAGTAGCGGGGCGTGACGCCGCCGGTATGGGGCGTGACAATGCAGTTCGGCAGTGTCCAGAAGGGCGAAGAAGGGGGAAGCGGCTCGTCGGTGAAAACATCCAGGCCCGCCCCCGCGAGCCACCGTTTCTCCAGAGCCTTCGCGACCCAGGCTTCGTCGAGGAGGCCACCACGCCCGATGTTGAACAGGTAGGTCCCCTTACGCAAGATCTCGATCTCATCCTCCCCAAAGAGCATCCGGGTGTTCGGTGTCAGCGGGAGAGCGAGCACGATCAGATCCGAGGAAAGAATCAGATCATGATACTGAAGATGCGAAAGAAGCACGTCTATTCCACGGGTCGGCCGCGTCGGGTCCCGGCGCGTTCCGACGGTGCGCATCCCGAATGCCTGGCACCGAAGCCCGATTGCCTGACCGATCTGACCCGCGCCGACGATCCCGACGGTCTTGCCCTCCAACTCAAAGACGGCATCACCGATCGCATCACGGGCGGACCAGTCCTTTTCCTGCTGTGCCCGAAAAGACTGCGGCAGCCCGCGCGCGAAGGCGAGCATGAGAGACAGAACATGCTCGGAGGCGGAAGCAGCGTGGATTCCCGCTGCCGTCGCGATAGTAACCGTCCCCGCGCCGCCCGCCAGGTCGGTGAATAGCTCCGGATACAGGCGTCCGTCCACGCCCGCGCTCCAGAACTGCACCCAGCGCAGGCGCGGCGCCTGGGCGCGAAGCGCCCTGGGAAAGCTGCCGCAGATAACGGCATCCGCGCGTGCCAGCTTCTCCGGATCCGGGTCAGCCGCAGACTCGCTGACCTCCAGGTGCACGGCTGACTGAAGGCCAGCCAGAGAAAACGCTTCTTCGAGGGCGTCTACGATTTTGACCTCGCCGGTCAGGCAGAGAAGGTGGAGGGGTTCAGGCATCAGCTCATTTTTCCGGGATGGGGAAGGCGATCGGAATCATTTCTCAACTCTCAACCTGACGAATGGAATCTTTTGCCCGTTCGATCTGGCTTGCGGCGACCACGATTCCGGTCGCGCCCAGGCTGAGAACGGTCTCCATTACGTTTTGGTCTTCCGGCTTCGCGAGAACGACCCGCAGGACCGGAGGCAGAAAGCCCGCGAAATTCGGAAGCGTTTCCGCGGTCCACAGCGCCTCGTCGAAATCCACCAGGGAGGGATCGTCCGCACCGCTTCCCTCTGGGGCTTCGGAGACGACGGCGGCGAGGCGGGGGAGCGCGGCACGGCGGCCCTCATCCTCTTCGGCATCAATCAGGTCGTTCATCTCGCCGAAGAGTTCCGCGATGGAAAAAGGCAGGCTGTCCGGACGCATGGCCCAGGAGAGCCGGCACAGCGCGGCAAGAGCGACGATCGTTCGAGGATGGATCGCCTCCACCCCGGCGGCGATGCAGACCTCGCCGCCGCCCATGGCATCGGCGGCCTGGCGAAGCAGGCCGAACATCGCTTCATCGGTGTCCTGCTCCGTGTCTTCGCCCTCTTCGCCTTCCCCCCCGACTGCGAGAAGCTGGCTGTCTTCGCCGATCAGAATGCCGTCCGCGCCGTTGGCGAGGGCAGACTGAACCTCTTCCAGGGTGCTGACCTGTGCCCAGACCGCGACCGTCCGCCCTGTTAGTGTCCGGGCCGGGGTGTGTGCCGCCCCCAGCAGGACACTGGGACGCAGGTAGCGGGCATTCTGCAGACGGGCGATCTCCTCAGCCTGCGGACTGACCACGATGCGACCACGGGTTGGGTCCACGATCACCCAGTCGCCATCCCGGATCTCCGACAGAGCCTCTGCGACCCCGGAGACAAGTGCGATCCCGTCGGCGGGCGGAACGAATGCCAGGGACTGCTCCGCGATCACCCCGACCAGAGAGAATTCGGAAGGCAGACGCAGAAGCAGCGCATGAGCGGCGTCATTTGCGACCAGAACAGTGTCAAGCGGACCATCGCCGCGCCGCACCCGGCGGGCGGCGAGGGCAAGGATCGAGTCTGAAAGCGTGTAGCGACCGCTCGCGTCTCCGAGCAAAGCAGCCGTGGCAAGGACCGGCATCGCCCCGCTGAGACTGCCCCGGCCCAAAAGTACGCTCATGGCCCCGGCACCACGGGCGCGGGTCCGGGCACGGCGGGTGCGGCGGGCGATACGGGGGGAAGAATGAGCGGGGGAACCGACTGAGTGGGGGCGGCAGGGAGGGTGGGGGCGTCTGGCTCGTCCTCATCCTCGATGAGGATCTCAGCGTTCGCGCCCCGCTCCATTCGGAACTCCTCCGCACCCTCCCGAATAATCGCGGTCGCCTCCGGCCCCTTGAGCTTCTGACCTTTGGAGTCAACAGCATTGACATCGCCCTGCAGAAGCAGCCGTTCTTCACGGGCGTAGAAGATCAGTTTTTTTGCGGTCGCGGTTCGCGTGATCCCGTCGCTCGTGTTCTGTTTCAGGGTGAGATTACCGGTGGCGACCGCGATTCGGGTACGCCAATTGTAGTCTACCCGGTCGCAGAACACCATCACCGGGTCCTTAAACTCACGCCGAACGGATCCCTCGGGCGCTGCCGCGCTCCCCGCTTTGGGACGCACCACGATCTTGACTGCCCCCCGGATGATGGCATCGCGGGTCTGGTAAAAGGCGGTGCCTGAGTTGCCGACGAGGGTGTTTCGCTCGTCCTCGATCTGAATCTTGCCGGGGGCCACCGCGACATTGGTGTTGTAGTTATACTGCGCCAGGGCGGTCCGCATCAGTGTGGCACCGGAGATGATCCGGACGTTTCCCAAAAGGGTCCGAATGCCAGTGGCGGTGATGTCACTGTAACTGTCCATGGAAACAGTCACTTTGCGCCCTTTGGGGGTGAGGGGCGCTCTGGGCGCCGCGGACATCTTAGAGGCTCTGGAGACTTTTGACACCGCCTGCGCTCTCAGCGCGGCACTGCCTGCCGCCCCCAGAAGGGCCAGCAGCAATCCGGTGACCAGAGCACGACGCGGAAAAGACAAGGTCAACATCAGGGGTTAAGCTCCTGCAGCAGTTTCGGCGGAGCGCCCGCGGATGCGTCGCCCTCTTCGTTTACGTAAAAGGTCGCACGAACGTTTTTCAGGGTTTTGTTGCCAGTCTTGAGATCCACGACGAGCTGGTCTCCCTGAAGCGTGTCACCTCCGGCAAGGGTGGCCTGAACCGGCCCGGTGCAATGCACCATCCGGCCCTCTACCTGCCACTGCAGATCCGGGGCGCGGACCACCAGCGACTCCCTTCCAGTCTTGTCGTCACGAACCCGGCAGACGATCCCGTCACGAACATTCAGTTGTTTGCGCAGCAGATCATAGTTCGCACCGCCCGCGGTGATAGTCGCACGCGCCACCCTGCCGTCCTTTAGCAGCGTGGCGCTGATCCTGCCGGAAAAGTCAACGTTGGTTCGGGAGCGTGTCGTGTCAATATGCTGGGCGCTGAGAAGCCAGGCTCGTTGATTGTTCGATCGTCCCACCACTTGGACATCATTGAAACGAAGCCCTACCTCCGGCGGCAGGACGGAAGGCACCGACGGCAGGCCCGCGAGCGGACGATACCCCCGTGCATATTTCAGAGCGACTGCCGTGCCGCCCACGAGCAGCGCGGTCAGCAGCCAGAGCAGGATCTGCTGCGAGCGGTCAGACATTGTGACCCTTTCCAGAAGCGACGCGGCAATGAGTCCCTTCCCGTGTCAGAGATCGCAGGGGATGTAGGGGGGGCCGTCCGAGTTGTACAGAAAGATAGTCGGGATGCTCACGGTGCTGCCGCTGGCGATGGCAGGCACGGCGAAGCTCAGCGACCGCGGGCAGCCCGCGCTGGTGGTCGCTCCCGCCACTCTGGCATAGGAAAAGAACTGGGTGCCCGGAGGCGGCACAATCGTTGCGGAACCGGCAGCGGCACTGCCAGGGATTGTCAGTGTGAAGTTGCCGTCGGCGTCGGTCTGGGTGGACGCCCCGCCATACTGTATGGCAGCGCCCGCGACTCCTCGAGAGGCATTGTTCGCATCCACAAGACGACCTTGAACGACCACCTGGTTGGAAGCGCCTGTGGGGGAAGGGGAGGGGGTGCCGCCACCGCCCCCGCAGCCCATCAGGGTTGGCGTCAGTATCAGAAGAGCCACTGCCGCCGCGACCCAGCGGCGGTTCGCGGCGTGGGCTGGAGGCGACACCGGGGGCATACCGAGGAGTTTTTTGTTCATAATGGTATCTGTATCATACAGAATTTCGGCAGGCGAGCGCAAGCAGGCGCACGCTTTCCGATTGGCCGGTGGCTGATGTGGGCTGCCGGGGCTTTAGGGGAGGCAGGAGCACGATATACTGAGCTTGCCAGCGCCGCCCTGCGCGTGCCGGCACTTCGTTTTTCCCGAGGAGACCCCCTTGAACTCGCGCCACCGATGCTGTCCTTCCGCCCCTTTCTGCCTGGGACTGCTCCTGTCCTGCCTTGTTCCAGCGGCGGGGCAGGCGCAAACCTCCCCCGCTCCCAAAGAAAAGGCCGCACTGGCGCCTGCGACTGCCGCCGCGGCGTCGTCGGAAGTGGATCGCCTGAATCAGGACCTGGGGGACCTGGAACTGCTTCGGCCTTTGCTCCCCCTGAACCTCACCCAAAGCCAGGTGGACTCCATCACCGCCGCGATGAAAGAGATCGCCTCCGAATGGCGCGAGGTGAAGAAGGTAGACGATGCCGCGCTGAAGGCACTGGCCCCGGACATCGAGAAAGCGCATGCCGGTGCGCTCATCGGCACCCCGATCCCCGCGGAGTTCGAGGCGAAGATCCTGGAGGCCCAGAAGGCTTCTAGCGCGCGGTATACGGAGGCCAAGCAGAAGGCGCTGAAGCGACTCCTCGTGCTGCTGAATGATTCCCTGACCCCCGTTCAGAAGGACAGCATTGATACCTGGAGCGCCCAGCAGCTCGGCGGTCGGCGTATCCCCAAAAAATACCAGGCGAACCCGTCTCAGGCCCCAAAAACAGAGGTCCAGGCTCTTGCAATTGTCGCCTTGATCGAGCGCACACTGCTTCTGGATCGCACACTGGTTTTGCTGCAGCAGCTCAAGCCCGCTTCGGCAGGGTCCGCTCCGACCACCGGCAAAGAGCCGAAAGAGACAGTCCCCGCCGCCGCACCGGCCAACCCTGCCGCCAAGTGACGCTGTGCAGCCTTCTCTGCAGAACGGTTTCGTAGTTTAGTGTCTCAAACGCTTCCTGCGCGGGATGCCCCGTTCAACTTTGCCGCACTGGTGGGGGATGTTTCCTGCTTCCTCGTCGGGATGGCGTTTCTGGATACCTCCACGGCACTGCCCGCCCTGGTCACCAAGCTCGGCGGCACCCCCACCGTGCTTGCGGCTCTCGCCGCCCTGCGGCAAGCCGCTTACTACCTTCCCCAGCTCGTTGTCGCGCACCGTCTGCAGAACCGCACTCGCTTCCAGCCGTTTCTGCTGAAGGTCTGCGGATTCGGAAGGATCTGGCTTTTTGTCGCGGCGATTGTGATCTTCCTGGTGGGGAGAACCCTGCCCGGCCTGGCGCTTGCCGCGCTCGTGGTCGCATACACGCTGTCCTGGCTCGGGGATGGTATGGGCGGAGTCCCATGGACCGCGATCGTGGGCCGCGCGGTGCCCCTGGAGCGGCGAGGGCGTCTGTTCGCGACCATACAGGTCATCTCCGGGGTCGGTCGTTTCGGGGTAGGCGCGGCAGTGACGGCGATCCTGTCAGAGAAATACTTCGCGTTTCCTGCAAGTGGCGGACTGCTTGTGCTGGGGTGCGCCGTGTTTCTTCTTCTGTCGTGGATCTTCCTCGCTCTGATCCGGGAACCGGCTCCGCAGAAGCCGCTGATCGAGGACGAAGCGCTGGCGACGGAAGCTGCTCTCGGGTTCGTTGGCTATCTTCGTGCGTTGCCGGTCCATTTCCGCGCCCGCCCGGATGTGGCAATGCTTGCTCTGGTACAGGTTCTCACCACCGCAGCGTCGTCGAGCGCCCCGTTTCTGCTGGGACACGCGAGCCGGCACACGACCGGCGGGCTTCCCCTCAGCATCGCCGGGACGTTCCTGATGGTGCAGACCGGTGGCCTCCTGCTCCTTGCCCCTGTTCTTGGCGGAATTACCGACCGGATCGGACCACGGCGGACACTGATCGTCCTCTTGTGGCTGTCGCTTGGCTGCACGGCAACCGCTGTGGTAGGGGGTCTGCGTTTCGGGGCACCGCTTGCCCTCCCCCTCTTTTTTGCCGCTTACTTCTGCCTCGGTGCGGCCTCCGATGCCTGGACCACGATCACGAACTACCTGCTCGAAGCGGTCCCGGATCAGAAGCAGCAGGCCACGTTTGTCGCGATCCTGAACGCCTCGACCGCTCCTGCGCTTCTGCTCCCGCTCGGACTGGGTCTGCTGGTCTCCTCTAACGGCTCTGCAACAGGGGCCTTCGGAGCAGCCTCTTTGCTTCTGCTGGCGGGGCTGATCGCGGCGCATCGCCTGCCGGATACACGCCAAAACACCGCAATTTCGTCATTCTGAGGCACAGTTGGGGTACAATCATCTATCTTAATCCAGATGGGTCAATCTCCCATCATTGGTTACCAAGGAGCCTCACCCCCGCATGATTTCTGACTCCGCGCGGGTATTTTTGCAGCGTCTGATCGAGACGCCTTCTCCCTCCGGTTTCGAGGGACCGAATGCCGCTCATTTCCGCGATTATGTTGCCCCTTTCGCCGATCAAGTCACCACAGACCCTCTGGGCAGCGTGATTGCCGTCGTGAACCCGGAAGGCAGCCCGCGCATTCTGCTGTCGGGTCATATTGATGAGATCGGTTTCCTGATCCATTACATCAGCGACGAAGGCTACTGCTACTTCCGCACGATCGGCGGTCATGACAACTCCGTCATCGTCGGCCAGCGGGTCCTGGTCCATACGCGCAAGGGTCCGTTGCCAGGAGTCATCGGCAAAAAGCCGATCCATCTTCTGGAGCCGGACGAAAAAGGAAAAGCCGTCGAACTGCACGACCTGTGGATTGACCTTGGCGCGACCGGCGGTAAGGAGGAGATCCTGGAAGCGGGGGTCCGCGTCGGGGATTCCGCGACTTACGCCGTCGGCTACACGCCTCTCCTCGGAGACCGAGTCGCGGGTCGTGCCATGGACAACCGAATCGGTGCCTGGACTGTCGCGGAAGCCCTCCGGCGTGTCAAAGCGATGAATCCGAGGGCGGCGGTCTTTGCGGTTGCCACCGTGCAGGAGGAGATCGGATTGCGCGGAGCGCACGCGAGTGCTTACGGTGTCAACCCTGACATCGGGATAGCCGTGGATGTCACCTTCGCCACGGATTATCCTTCTATGGACAAACGAAAAGTCAGCGAGACCAAGATCGGCGGCGGCCCTGCCATCCTGCTGGGGGCGAACGCCAATCGTAAGCTGGCGGACCGTATCGTGGAAGTCGCCGAGGCAAAAGGAATCTCCTACCAGCTCTACGCCCACCCCTCCGGCACGGGAACGGATGCCAACGCGATCCAGATCGCCCGCGCGGGAATCGTCACCGGGCTTGTCGAGGTCCCACTGCGCTATATGCACACCCCTTGTGAGATCATCTCCCTGGACGATGCGGACAAAGTCGCAGAACTTCTGGCCCAGGTCTGCGCCTCCATCAGTTCCAGCGATCATTGGACGCCCTGACCCGTGGGGGACGATCTCTCGTCCCCCTTGCCCCTGCCGTCCTTTCCGCGCTGCTGCTGACGCTGGCCTTTGCGCCGCTTGGCTGGTGGTGGGCGGCATGGGTCGCCCTGATCCCGCTCTACACCTCTTTTGCCAACGCTGGCGCCGTCCCGCAGACGCCGAAAAAAGAACGCGATAGCAGAAGCGGGACACGCGGTTTTGCCTTCGGCACCTTTCTGTTCCTGGTCGGCATGTTCTGGATGAACGAGATCGGAGCGGTCCCCTGGTTTGTGCTGGCTTGCATTCAGGCGATCCCGTTCGCGATTCTCGGCGCGCTTGCCGCCGCGCTGCTGCCGCGTCTGCCGCCCTGGGCACGGCCCTTCGCCTTTGCTGCCCTCTGGACGCTTCTGGAGTTCGCCCGGAGCTATGGACGCTATGCCTTTCCCTGGTTTCTGCTTTCCACTTCGCAGACGAACAGCCCGCCGATTCTGCAACTGGTGTCGGTAACCGGGCAGTGGGGACTCTCCTTTTGTGTCGCAGCCGCGAACGGATTTGGCGGCGAGGCCTGGCTTGCGTGGCGGCGTGGCAGCCCCTCCGGGCTGGCGGTCCGCCTGGCCGCGGCGGGGATCGGGACTCCCACCGCCCTGCTCCTCAGTGGCCTCTCCGTTATTGCCTCCGTCCAGAAAAGCGAGAACGGGCTTCCGACGCGCGTCGTTGGTCTGGCACAAGGAAGCATCAAGAAAGAGGACTACGGCGACTCCGAGAACCGCCAGCGGGTCCTCACGACCTATCTGAATCTGACCCGGGATGCCGTCCTTCAAGGGCAGGGCGACCGACTGGACCGCCGGGGGCAGCCGCGCGGCATCGCGTTCGTTGCCTGGCCGGAAACGGTCGTGCCGGGCTACATCACGCAAAACCCGTCGCTGCGCGGGGCACTCTCGGAGACCGCGCGCGCCCTGCGGACGCCGCTGCTGGTCGGCGCGCCCGAAGTGGACGAGGACGGTAACTGGCGCAACACGGCGTTCCTGTTCGACCGGAATGGATTGGAACAGGCGCGGTACGACAAGAACCAGCTTGTTCCGATAGGCGAGTTTTTCCCGCTGCGCGGCGTACTCGGCCCGATCTATGCCCGCTACGGGGTGCCGGACCAGGACCACGCGTCCGGCAATCGTCTGGGCATCATGGACCTTGGGGGGATCTCACCCGAAACAAAGCTGCGCGTGGGAACGATCATCTGCTACGAGAGTGTGTTCCCCAACTGGGCGCGCGACGATGTGCGGGGCGGCGCGCAGGTCATCGTGCTGCTGACCTCGGATCAGACCTTCGGGACCTCGGCAGGGCCACGTCAGCACGCCGACATCGCCGCAGTCCGCGCGGTCGAGACCCGGCGATGGATGGTGCGCGCGGCCTCGACCGGCGTCTCCGAATTTCTGGACCCGTCCGGTCAGGTGCGCGACGCACTGCCCCTGACGAAGCGGGGGGTCCTCGTGCATTCCGTCACGCTGCGCGATGACAGGACTCTTTATGTCCGCTGGGGGGATTGGGCGCTGTGGGTCTGCGCCGGAATCGTCGCTGCGTGTGTCATCGCGGCTCGGCGTTCTGTGCCGTCGGCTCCAGAATTCGCCAGCGAAGCAGGGTCGCCTCCTGAACAAACCAGCCGTCGCGGGAAGGTACCCTGACAGAGACTACCTTTCCCGCTCCAGGGTCCGCCTCGATCCAGGTTTTGTCCCCCGTGTAAGCCAGGATGTGCTGACCCCCCGCGGTCACCGCCAGGTCGCCTGGTTTCAACAGCGTGTAATCCGCCTCGTTCAGACTCCTGGTGACACCGAGCTTGCGGGTTCGGCCCTGAAACTCCTCGCTTAGCGCCTTTGCGGAGGCATCGTTCCACCAGAGCGATGCCGCCTTGCGCAGCAGGACAAAGTTTCTGGCTCGAAGCGCTTCTTTTGTCTCCGCCTCCATCAGTCCCGCGCGCACCAGACCGGAGCAGTCCATGCCCAGGCGGGTCTCGCCGCCCCACACATATCGAGTCCCCTCATAAGACTGCAAG
Source organism: Armatimonadota bacterium (assembly GCA_014380815.1). GTDB lineage: Bacteria > Armatimonadota > Armatimonadia > Armatimonadales > Armatimonadaceae > JACMJB01. The sequence continues at coordinate 8,647 of JACMJB010000289.1, read as the reverse complement.
GAACGGACATACTTGCCGCGCAGGCTGTCTGTGTCAATGGCGAGAGTGGGGAGCAGGGCGAGTGCCCCCGCCGCCACGGCGGCGGCGAGACAGAGCACGCGGACAAAGATACGATCCCAGAAGAGAAACAGCGCTCCCGCCCAGAGACCAAAGAGGCCGCTGATTAAGGCCAAACGAAGCGACCCGGAGCGTACCGGAAAGAGGGCGACCCCGGCCACGAGAACACAAAGGACCGCGTAAAGGAGAACCGCGATACGATGCGCTCGGGTAGCGGGTCGGCGCCTTCGCCTTGGAACGGTTGCTGCGACGGACATCGGCTTCTCCTGTACGGTGACGAGTCAGATTTGGAAGCCATAACGGAGCAGGGCATCGTAGACGACCTGCTCTTCGGCCCCATCCAGATCAACCAGTGGCAGCCGGACGCCGCCTGACGGATTTCCGAGTGCCTTCATGGCAGACTTAAGAGGAGCGGGCGATGGCGCGGAAAAGATCGCTCGGATCAGCGGCAGCATTTTCAGAAAGATCGTCGCCGCCGCCTCTTGCTCCCCGGCGAACCAGGCGTGGTTCAGGCGGGCAAGATCCGGCCCGATCAGATGCGAAACCACGGAGATCACACCCGCGCCCCCAAGCGCAAGCGTGGGAAGATAGGTGGCGTCATCGCCGCTGTAAACATCGAAGGTACCCGGCGTGGTCCGGAGGATCTCGCCGACCTGCGCCAGGTTCGCGGAAGCCTCTTTGGTCCCGACAATCGTTTGGGCATCCCGCGCGAGCCGCGCCGTCGTGGTCGGCTCGATATTCGTGATCGTGCGTCCGGGAACATTGTACAGCACAAGCGGCAGTGGCGTTGCGTCCGCGACCACCCGAAAATGCCGATACAGCCCCTCCTGGGAGGGCTTATTGTAGTACGGAGCGACGGCAAGCAGCGAGGTAGCCCCTGCCTCCTGCGACTGCCGGGCAAGATCCGCGACGGCTGCCGTGCAGTTCCCGCCGACCCCCGCCATCACCCGCCCCGCCCCGACCGCCTCCGCGACCGTGTTGACAAGGCGGAGCTTTTCCTCGGTCGTGGTGGTCGGTGACTCTCCGGTAGTTCCATTGACGATCAGGGTCTCGGTGCCGTTTGCAAGAAGGAACCGAGCGATCTCGGCGGCGCGGGCACAGTCCACTGCCCCGTTGGCATCAAAGGGGGTGACCATCGCGGTCAGCAGATGCCCAAACCGGGCGTTTTCTCCCCTCACGGACGCATCGCCCCCTTTACGGCATCGTGCGCAATCAGGTATTCCGCGATCTGAAAGCCGTTCAGCGCGGCCCCTTTGCGGATCTGGTCGCCAGAAAGAAACAGCTCCAGCGCGCGAGGATGACTCCCATCCTCGCGAATCCGCCCCACGAAAACGTCATCTTTTCCCGACGCCTCTGAAGGCATTGGGAACTGGTTGGCGGCGCGATCATCCGTAACCCGCACGCCGGGAAAGGCAGCAAGCGCCTGTCGCGCGGCCTCTACCGTGGGGCGCTCGGTCGCAAACTCGATATTAACGCTCTCGCTATGGGCACGAAGGATCGGCACGCGAATACAGGTCGCGGTGACTGCGAGGTCCGGCAGATGAAGGATCTTGCGCGTCTCGTAGACCAATTTGCGCTCCTCCTCATTGTAACCGGTCTCATCCACGGCGGTGTTATGCGAAAACAAGTTGAAGGCGACCTGGTGGGGAAAGACCTCTTTCACGACCGGCTCTCCGGCAAGATACGCGCGGGACTGTTCTTCCAGTTCACGCATCGCCGAGGCACCCGCGCCCGAAGCCGCCTGGTATGTCGAAACAACGACACGGCGTACCGGTGACAGGCGATGCAGCGGCGCGAGCGCCATCAGCAGGAGGATCGTCGAGCAGTTCGGATTCGCGAGGATGCCGGTATGCCGAACGGCATCTTCCCCGTTCACCTCCGGCACCACGAGCGGGACCGCCGGGTCCATCCGGTACGCCGAGGAATTGTCTATCACCACGGCCCCTGCCCTTACGGCATCCCCGGCGAACTCTCTGGAGCGCCCGCCCCCGGCGGAGAAAAAGGCGATATCTACCCCCGCGAACGAATCCGGGGTCAGCTCGCGAACGGGCAGGGACTCCCCTTTGAACTCAATCGTCTTCCCTGCCGACCGGGCCGACGCCAGCAGGCGCAGTTCGCCAAGGGGGAAGCCGCTGCGCTCTGTCAGAAGCTGTAAAAACTCCGCGCCTACCGCGCCAGTCGCTCCGGCGACGGCGACGCTATATCGCCTGCTCATAGATTCGTTCTCCGGAAAGTCGCCGCCTGGAACATACGGCGGCATGGGTAACGTTTGGTAACGTTCGGTTCACCACCACGAGGAATGATACCTGCAAAGTGGACCCCGTCACCCGTTTTCACGAACCTAACCCGGCAAGCGCAGTCCGTCTACTTCAGCAATCCTGCGCGGCGGCGACGATTGAAATATCCACCGACCGTAACTCGCGGGTGATGCGATTAATGATAGAGCCGTACACGAACTCCCTCCAGCGGGACCGGTCGGAATGCCCCATGACGATCTGGGTCGTGCCCCGCTCGCGGGCGTAGCGGATCAACTCGGTGGCAATGTCCCCTTGCAGCGTCACAACCGGAACATGAAGACGGTCCGCGAGGGCAAAATCATTGCGCAGTGTCTCCTGTTCGCTCGCCGTCGGCGAACGACTCTCGACGTAAACGGCAACGATATCCGCCTTCAGGCGCTGGGCGGCGCGCCATCCGCGGCGGAGCAGGCGCAGGGAGGATTGGGTGGGCGAGATACAGACCATGATGCGATCATGGGTCGCGAGCGGCCCGCTGACATGATGCTCCTTTCGGTACTCCGCGACATCCTCATCCACCTCGTGGGCAATCTCGCGAAGCGCGATCTCCCGCAGCGCGTTGAGATTGTTCTCTCGGAACCAGTTGGCCTTCGCCTGCTCTACCTTGTCTGGCTTATAGATGTCGCCGCGATCCAGACGGTTGATCAGGGCGCGGGGCGTGATGTCAATCATCACGACCTCATCGGCCTGCTGCAGCACCGGATCAGGCACGGTCTCCCGTACCCGAACTCCCGTCACCTCATACACCGCGTCATTGAGGCTCTCGAGGTGCTGAACGTTCAGGGTCGAGAGGACGTTGATTCCCGCGTCCAGAATCAGCTCGATGTCCTGCCACCGTTTTTCCCGCTCCGAACCCGGTACATTGGTGTGTGCCAGTTCATCCACGAGAACCGTATGGGGATGACGCGCGACGATCGCTTCGGTGTCCATCTCTTCGAATATGGAGCCACGGTACTCGATCCTGCGGCGCGGAATGATCGGCAGATCCCCCACCTGCTCCTCGGTACCCTTGCGACCGTGTGTCTCGATATAACCGATAACCACGTCCTGACCGCGCTCCCGGCGTCGGCGAGCTTCGGTCAGCATTTCGAAGGTCTTCCCAACGCCCGCGGCGAACCCGACAAAGATTTTAAGCCGCCCGCGCTCCGCCAGACGCTCCTCGCGCTGGACGCGGGCGAGCAGCTCTTCGGGGGAGGGGCGCTTTGGCTCAGAGGAACGGGTGGTGGAGGGCATCGCGGGGGGACCTTTCCTATTTTCCGGTCGCGGAAAGAACGGCGTCAATCCAGTGGCGCAGGCCGCTGGTCAGATCGTCCACGATCAGCGTGTCGCCGGGGGGCGGGGCGGCATTCTGCCAGAGGTAGTTGGCGAGCGCCTCGCCGCACAGCGCCTGCCAGAACGGTTCGCCCCCCGGCATCTCATCCAGATCCGCGTGTGCCTTCACCAGTTCGGCGACATAACAGGGGACCGACACGCGGCACTGCCATGTCTGGCCCGTCGCTGCCGCTGTCACGGTAAAGACATCATTGATGCCGCCGTCCTTGCCGGTGGAAACGCCCGGCAAAGAGCCGAGGCGGTATCCATTCACGGTTGCCAGATCGAAGGCGTATGGGATCGGAGACGGAGGCTGATCCACCGTCTGACTTGCCGGCTGACCCCCGAGAGCGGCACCGACCGCGGCTCGAAGCGTTTCCACGGTAAAGGGTTTGCGCAGGAAGTCCGTGATGCCGGCCCGCATCGCCTCGGTCGCGAGATCCACCGTGCCAAATGCGGTGATCATAACCACCCGCGCCGCAGGGTCACGGCGGCGGATCTCCCGCAACACGTCCAGCCCCTCCATCCCTGGCATTCGCTGGTCGAGCAGCACCAGATCCCAGCCAGCGCCACTGCCGAACCGTTCCAGGCCCTCGTAACCGTCCGAGGCCGTTTCCACCTCATGCCCGACATGAACCAGCGCGAGTTTGAGCATCATCCGAATGTTGCTCTCATCATCTACGACTAATATACGTGCCATGAGACGCCTTTCCGTGCCCTTCTAGCCCTCCGCCGTGGAGGCTTCGTCCCTGCCCAGATACCAGGGGACATTGATCACGACGATCCTGCTGCCGCCTCGCAGCAGCAGCGCCGCCTTGAGACCCGTCGCGCGCTGATTGTGAAGAAAATACTGAGACCAGTGTGCTTCGACAAGTTCCGGGATGATTACCGCGATCGGGCGATCCGGATAATCCTCCGCCAGCCGTGTTACGTACTTCAAAAGAGGACTGAAAAGGCGGCGGTACGGGGACGACACGATCACCAGGCGTGGCGGCTCCAGTCCGGCGGCGCGAGCTGGCCCTGTGACATACCGCTCCCACTCCTCTTGCAGTTCCGTGGCGTCGTCCGCGTCCGTCCCGATATGAACGCCCCGGACATCGGGCGACAGGGCAAGCGCGAACTCAAGTGCCTTGCTGGTCACCGTGTTCCAATCCGCGACGGGAACGACCACGACGGGTGCCTTGATATTCCCCGCATTGAGCGGTCCCGCGCTGCCGGTCTCTTTGCGCACTCGCTCGTAGTGACCGTGGACCCGATAGAACAGCAGCAGCAGCAGTGGAAGCAGGAGCAGGGTGACCCAGGCACCATCGGTGAATTTCGCGATCAGCACCACCACCAGTGCCACGCCGGTAACGACTGCCCCAAGACCGTTGATCAGCTGTGAGACTCGCGCGCCCGGCTGGTCGCGATGCCGCTGCCAGTAGAGTACCATGCCCGTTTGGGAAAGCGTGAAAGCCGCGAACGCACCGATCGCGAACAGCGGGATCAACCGGTCCGTAACGCCCCCAAACGCGATCAGCAGCAAAGCGGTCAGAACCGTGAGAACCGTGATGCCCAGCGAGTACACCAGCCGCCGCCCCCGGTTCGCGAACGCATGTGGCAGGTAGTCGTCCTCGGCGATCAGTCGGCACAGGCGCGGGAAATCCGCGTATCCCGTGTTCGCTGAGAGGGCGAGAACCGCGAGGACAGCGCCCTGGGTCACGTAGTAAAACACCCCACGCCCCAGGATCGCCGCTTCCAGCTGCGACAGAACGCTTTGGTAGCTTTCCCCCTCTGGCGGGGTCGCTCCGATACCGTATACCTTAGCCAAATACGCGATCCCGGCAAGCAGAGCGGCCAGCACACCAACAATGATGGTGAGCGTTCGCTGCGCATTGGGCACGGTGGGCGCACGGAATGCGTTCATCCCGTTGCTCACGGCCTCCACTCCGGTCATCGCCGTTCACCCCGAAGCTAACGCGCGCACCAGCAGCCAGAGCGTCGCCCCGCCGAGGACCGAGCCTTGCACCGCCGCTTCCAGCGGCGGCGGCGCGATCACGGGAAGGGGATGCCCTCCGGCGGCAATGGTCTTTGCCAGACCGACCCCTAGTGTTATCGCGAGGGTTCCAATAAACGCGTAGGTAGGCAGTGCGAATGCCAGCCCGCTTTCCTTGATCCCCCGCAGATTCACGACGGCGATCAAGATCAGTGTCGCGAGGCACAGCAGAAGCCGGTAGTCGTGCAGCGCGGGGAAGGTCGAGATCAGCGCTCCGACCCCCGCCGAGATACCAACCGCTGCCACCAGCACGTAGTCCAGGAGCAGCGCTGCCCCTGCGAGCAGGCCTGCCCCGACCCCGAGGTTTTCCCGGCTGACCGTGTAAGAGCCGCCGCCCTGGGGATAGGCCGCCATCGTTTGGCGGTACGAAAAATAAAGAACCGCGAGCAGCACAAGTAAGACCCCCATGATGGGGCCAAGGTAGAGGAGGCCGAGCGCACCGATCGGGATCAGGACCGTCATCGCCGCCTCGGGGCCGTAAGCTGCCGAGGCCAACCCGTCAAGGCCAAGCAGCGGGACCCCGGCGAAGGGGCCGATCTTCTGTTCCTCTTCGTCGTTGGAGGCCAGTGGTCTCCCGACAATACGATCCATCAGCGACATAGGGTTATTGATCTTTGGAAACGGCGGCAGTGATGGGGGCACCTGCTGTCGGCAGGGTGAAAGCGAACGTGCTGCCGCTTCCTACTTCGCTATCGGCATAAAGCTTCCCGCCGTGCGCGCGCACGATCGTCTGCGCGATGGAGAGGCCGAGGCCAGCCCCTCCGCGAGTCGCCCCCGGCACCTGTACGAACCGCTCGAAAATATGACTCAGGTACTCAGGCGGAATCCCCGCGCCGGTATCTCGAACGGCAAAACGGACGGCACCTTCGCCGTCCATGATCTCTGTTGTGACCTTCACGCTCCCACCACTCGGCGTATGGCGCAGGGCATTGCTGAGCAGGTTGACCAGCACCCGCCCGATCTGGCCGCGGTCGGCCCGAACTTCCGGCGCATTTTGGTAACCCTCGTTTTTGATAACGATTCCTTTTGCTCTGGACTGCGCCGCGACCGCCTCCACTGCTTCCCCAATCAACTCTGCCGGGGCAACGACCTCGAAGCGCGGCGGCGTCGCTCCCGCTTCCAGCCGCGTCAGGTCCAGCAGATCCCGCATCATCCGCTCCAATCGCTGGAGGTCCTGCCGCAGAGCACCCACGACCTCCCGCTGAGTGTCGGTCAGCGTCCCGACCGCGCCCTCTTGAAGAAGCTGGACACCGAGCAGAAGCGAGGTCACCGGGGTACGCAGTTCATGAGAGGCAACCCCGATAAACTCTGTCTTCAGACGGTCTAATTCCTGCTGATAGGTGACATCTTCCAGAACGGCCACCGCCCCAAGATGGATGCCGTTCTCGCCCCGCATCGGGCTTGCCCGCAGGCGATAGACGCGCGGCTCAGAATCCACGGACACCTTGTCGAAAGAGATCAGGGCCGCTTCTCCCTCCTCCGCCGACGTCTCCTCCTGTCCCACCGCGCGCCCGATTGCCGTGGCCAGGCGGGGTTCTCGGACAACCTCGCTTGCCGGTCTGCCGCGCGCGCCGGCATCAGGTCCGAAGAGACCCGCGGCAGCACGATTCAGGTACGCGACTCGTCCCGCCGCGTCGGTGACGATCACCGGGTCGTACAGGTTCTCCAGGGCGGCATCGCTCATGCGCTCGGCCCGCTGAAGGTGTTCCGCCTCGACCTTGCGCCATTCCTGCAGACGCTCCGCCATCTGGTTGAAAGTGCTGGCAAGGAGGCCGATCTCATCGTTGCGCCGCACTTCGATGCGCTGATTCAAATGGCCCGCGCCGATCTGTTCCGCCTGCCGTGTGAGACTGACCAGGGGATTCATCAAGGCGCCGATGTTCCTCCAGGCGAGACCAAGGCCAAAAAGCACCGCCGCCGCGGCGATGCCCACACTCAGCAGAGCCGCGGCGCGCGCGTCCGCTTTCGCCCGTCTATCGGCACGCAGGATCGCCGCCTGATTCAAGTCAAGAATGTCCTGCGTACGCTGTTTCACTGCGGCAAACTGCGGCTGAAGCGTCCCGAGATAACGCTCGCGTGCGGCAGTGGCGGAAAGCGGAGGGCGGGCACTCTGAAAACGCTCCAGGTCGGTGCGGTACCTGAAAAACCGCCGCCCCAGATCGTCCGAAATCTCCTGTTCGCCCGCCTCGGTGATATTTTTCGTCTCAATCTGGTACGCACGCTCAAAACGGACGTGGTTCTCCTGGTACTGCTGGCGAGCCTTAGCCGTCTGCCCCGCGAGATGGAACGTCGCCGCGCTGTCCATGCGCTCCAGGGCCTCTTTCATATTCTGGGCCGCGACCACGCTTTTATAGTTGTCTTCCAGGATACGATCAATGGATCGCCCCAAACGGAAAAAGCCCACCACCGCGACGAGCATGACCAGAAGCATCAGCCCAACGAGGAGCAGGTAAGACAGCACTAACTCAGTCCGCAGGCTTCGACGCACTGGTCTAGTTTACCGCTTTTAGACCCTCGCTTGGCTTTGAAGACACGCTACTTCCCGGAAACGTCCCCACTGCTGACCTCTGCATGCCTTGTATGCGGAGGTCAGCAGTGGGGACGTTTCTCCTTTTTTCGTACTGCCTAGAAATTATAGATTTGTGCGATGGTGAGGGTGCTCTGGTTCTTCTTGAACTCGCCTTCGTCCTTGCCCGGAAAGAACCCCCGACCCGCAAAGTCGTACCGATACTCCACCAGCGTCCGAAGACCCGGGAACAAGCGCACCGATGACGCAGGCTCGAAGGACAGCGTCACCGACCCCAGGTTCGGCTTGTCGCCGCTTGTCGGGTACCGCAGCACCGGACCGTCGCTCTTGCTCTGGCTCAGGTACTCCCCTCGAAGCCCGAGCAGGTTCCCGTTGCCCACCGTCAGGATCCCGTACAGCGCCCCCCCCGCCACGTTGTAGCTC
>JACMJB010000288.1 GCA_014380815.1 Armatimonadota bacterium | reverse complement strand
TGGTAACCGCTATCAGGTCCTTTCCTGGAAGCGTACCGCGGAGCGTCTGGAACTCTAGAAACCAGCGCCTGAGAAGGGGGATTTCGCGGAGAAAAGACCGGGCCTGACATGTCGGGCCCGGTCTTTTTTATACGCCGACGCTGCGGCACTCGAGGCGACACGGAACGCAGGACATCACCGCTCGCTGCGAAGTCCGCTGGATCTGATGGGTTTCGCTACACGAAATCGAAGTGGCCCGGACCCGCCGGACCCGGACCACTTTCAAAGCCGGGAATGGCAGGCGACGCGGTCTCACCTATGATATAGTGAGTCGGCGATTTTTCTGCTGACCGCTACAAAGCGCGCCGATGATTGATTTCCTCCTCGAAACGATCTCGGCGCGTTGGAGCGTTTAGCCCCGTTTGCTGTATCACCAGTGCAGCCTGCGAAATCTGGAAGAAAGGAAGGCGCCAGCGTGGAAATCACGGTCAAGTTAGAAACACTTTCAAAATCCGCTGGGACGCCGGTGCGCGTCCCCCCTGCGCGGGCAGTCATTGCCCGCGCCGCCTGGGGCATGGGCCGCACTCTCTTTTGGAGAAACGCGCGCTAGGCCGAGCGGCGCGGGCCAATATGGCCCCGGCAAGTTGGCGTAGAGTCGTAGAGCGATTGCTCCTTTCTTCCCGAAAAGGCGATGGCTCGGCAGGTAACGAGTGGGCGGCAGTCTTCCTGTCGCCGCGCTCAGAAACGAAAGACAACAATTATGGCACGGGCTTTCAGTCTCGAAAACACACGCAATATCGGTATCGCCGCTCACATTGATGCGGGCAAGACGACGGTCACCGAGCGAATCCTCTTCTACACGGGCCGCAACTACAAGATCGGCGAAGTCCACGAGGGCAACGCCACCATGGACTGGATGGAGCAGGAGCAGGAGCGCGGGATCACGATCACCTCGGCGGCGACCACCTGTTTCTGGGGCCTTGCGGACCCCAGCGACCCGAAGTCGCGCGAGAGCACGCACCGGATCAACATCATTGATACGCCGGGTCACGTGGACTTCACGGTCGAGGTCGAGCGCTCGATGCGCGTCCTCGACGGTGCGGTCTGTGTCTTCTGCGCGGTCGCGGGCGTTCAGCCCCAGTCGGAGACCGTCTGGCGTCAGGCGAACAAGTACAAGGTTCCCCGGCTTGCGTTCGTCAACAAGATGGACCGACTGGGTGCGGACTTCATGACGGTGGTCCGGCAGGTGCAGGATCGTCTGGGCGCGAACGCGGTCCCGATTCAGATCCCCATCGGCGCGGAGTCGGAGTTTCAGGGGATCGTGGACCTGATCACGATGAAGGCGACCGTTTACAAAGACGATGTCAACAAAGAGTTCGAGATCACGGACTGCCCACCGGATCTTCTGGATCAGGCATCCGAGCTGCGCGCCAAGCTGATTGAGGCTGCGGCGGAGGCGGATGATTCGCTGATCGAGAAGTATCTGGAAGGCGAAGAGATCACGAATGCCGAGATCAAAGCCGCGCTTCGCAAGGGCACAATCGCGGGCACGATTGTTCCGATGCTCTGTGGCACCGCGTTCAAAAACAAGGGCGTTCAGCCGATGCTGGATGCGGTTGTGGAGTACCTGCCGTCGCCGACCGATGTTGGAGCCGTTCCCGGGCACAACCCGGACAGCGGCGACGAAGACAGCCGCGAACCGATTGACAGCGCTCCGTTCTCTGCACTTGCCTTCAAGCTGATGAACGATCCGCACGTCGGGAACCTGACGTTCTTCCGCGTGTATAGCGGCACCCTGACAAAGGGGAGCTACGTATACAACGCCTCGAAGGGCAAGAAGGAGCGGATCAGCCGCGTTCTGCAGATGCATGCCAACAAGCGCGAAGAGATTGATATTGTCTACGCGGGAGACATCGCGGCGGCGGTCGGATTGTCGGATACGACCACGGGGGACACCCTCGCGGACGAGAAGCAGCCGATCCTGCTCGAGTCCATCACGTTCCCGGAGCCGGTCATCGAGATGAGCATCGAGCCGAAGACCAAGGCGGACCAGGACAAGATGGGCGTCGCCCTGAACCGGCTATCTGCCGAGGACCCGACGTTCCGGATGCACACGGACCCGGAGACCGGTCAGACCATTATCCGAGGCATGGGCGAGCTGCACCTTGAGATTATCGTGGACCGCATGAAGCGCGAGTTCAAGGTGGAGGCGAATCAGGGTAAGCCGCAGGTCGCATATCGTGAGACGATCAAGATCCCGGCAAGCGCCGACGAAACGTTCAAGCGGCAAACGGGTGGCAAGGGTAAGTATGCCCGCGTCGCCCTGAACGTCGAGCCGAACGAGGTCGGAGCGGGCTTTGTCTTCGAGAACAAGACCGTGGGCGGCTCCATTCCGAAGGAGTTTCTCAAGCCGGTCGAGGAAGGCGTTCGCGCCGCCCTGGTCCGGGGCGTGCTGGCGGGATTCCCGGTTGTGGATGTGAAGGTTGCCGTCACGGACGGCGCGTTCCACGAAGTGGACTCGGACGAGATCTCGTTCAAGATCGCTGGGGAGCAGGCGGTTCGGGCCGCGTTCCGCAAGGCGCAGCCGACGATCAAGGAGCCGATCATGGTGGTCGAGGTCGTGACACCGGAGCAGTTCTTCGGAGATGTCGTCGGAGACCTGAACCGTCGCCGCGGGATCGTCGAAGGGCAGGAGACCGGCCCTGGCGGAACTCGTATCATCAAGTCGAAGGTGCCGCTGTCGGAGATGTTCGGCTACGTCACCACGCTTCGCTCGATGACGCAGGGTCGCGCCTCGTCCACGATGGAGCCGTCGCACTACGAAGAGGTGCCACGCAACATCGCCGAGGAGATTCAGGCCAAGAGCGCGGGCAAGTCGTAACGGATCGCCGCCGGGCGACCCATTGCTACATTGCCAACACGGGCAAAGACTGCGAGGGCGTGTCCTTGGGAGGACACGCCCTCGTTCTTCGTCGGGATTTCCGAGTGCTTTCAATCCTTCGGAAATTCTGGGACCTCGAAACTCTCGGTTCCCCGTGCGCGGAATCTCCAAGAAACAACGCATTGGCAACCACTGGCAGAGCAGATTTACCGTGATATACTATCCAGGCGCACACGAGCGAAAGCCCGAGTGCGCTCTTTCTTTGGTTCTCTGGTCCCCGCGGCCTTGAGAGCCAGAATCGGTTTGCCGTGACAGAGCACCCCCAGTGCCTAGCTGTCCTCCGGCTACCTTGAAAATTTTTCGCGCTCCCGTCCACAACAGGCGTGGAGCCGCAATGACACGAATGAGGAAGCACCATCATGGGTAAGGCAAAGTTTTTGCGTGAGAAGCCTCACGTGAACATCGGCACGATCGGTCACGTGGACCACGGCAAGACGAGTTTGACGGCGGCGATCACGACGGTCCTGGCCAAGAGCGGGGGGGCGACCGCCAAGGC
>JACMJB010000287.1 GCA_014380815.1 Armatimonadota bacterium | reverse complement strand
TCTCCAGGCCAATTCGACGGGAAACCGCGAACGTCCTGCGTTGGACGCCGTGAACGCCGTAAACGCCCGAAGGCATCGGGGGTCTCAGAGCCCCATCAGCTTCACCAGTCCCGCGAGGCAGGCCGCAGCGACCAGTCCGGTGGTGCTGAGGTCGTACCAATCCAGGCCGAGCAGATAGCTGCGGGAGCGAAGCGGCGTTCGGGAGGACAATTTGTCTGACGAGGGGACCGCCCCTTGTTCCGCCACGTCCGCTGCGTCCTGGCAGCTCTCATCGCTGGCAAAGTCCGCAGTATCTATCGCGGTGCCCAGGCAGATGGGCGAGTACAGGGAATACAGGGTCGCATCGGACGGGATCATGGTTCGGTTCATCGGTTGACTCTTTCCGCTCCGGCAGTGAATTTTGGGGCTGGATGCTGCCGGGCCTGAACTGGACTCAGTATAAACGACCCGGTGTTCCGGCGCGGCGACGGCTATCATGCTGCCCGATTGATCTACGTCAACAGAAAGAGACGATCCGGCGCATCCAATCACAGTCCGGCAGCGCGTCGCAGTTTCGCCTCATCCGCGACCGCTATCCCGTGTTCCGGACTCTGCCGGATGGCCCCGGTTTTCTTTAAGCGAGCCAGCGCCCGATTGACGGACTCTTTGGTGGTGCCGATGCGATCCGCGATCTGCTGCTGGGTCCATTTCCGGGCAGCTGCCCCGGTGGTACCGCTGTGCAGAGACTCTTCCAACAAAAACAAGGCGAGCCGTCCAAGGACGTCCTGCGTCCGAAGCGCCACCAGCGCATCATTGGTGCTGCGCAGGCGTCCCAGCAGGCTGCGGATGATGGCGAGGGCAAGAGCCGGGGACTGGGCAAGACAGGCCAGAAACTCCGTGCGATCCAGCATCAGAAGCTCGCAGTCGGTTCGGGTGACCGCATCCGCGCTTCGGGGGGCGCCATCCAGCAGCGCCATCTCCCCGAAGTGCTCACCCGGCCCCCGCTCGGCAAGGTGGATCGTTTCGCCAGCCATCGCCTGAACTCGCTCGATGGCGACCCGCCCGTTGACGATCAAGTACATTGTCTGCCCCGGATCGTCCTCATGAAAAAGCGCGGTGTTCGCGGGGTAGGTGCGGCGTCGGCAGCGCAGGGCTAACGTTTGCAGGGCAGAGTCGTCCAGGTCGGTGAACAGGGACGATTTACGCAGAAGTTCAATCAGTGGATCGTTCACAAAGATCCTTCCCATTGCGAGCAGGAGAACGCAAAACTCTACCATGACAAAACCGGTCCCGGCAAGGCACCGCCGCTCCGGCGACCGTACAATACTATATGGCGTTAACAAGCGGGAGCGTGGATGTAGCGGTGATCGGGGCCGGTCACAATGGTCTGGTCTGTGCGAATTATCTTCAACGAGCGGGTCATTCGGTCGCGGTTTTCGAGCGGCGACCGGTTGTTGGCGGCGCAGTCTGCACCGAGGAGATCTTTCCGGGCTACAAGATAGATGTTGGGTCCAGTGTTCATATCATGGTGCATCAGACCCGTATTGTCGAGGAATTGGAACTGGGGAAGTTCGGTCTGGAGTACTGCGCGATGGACCCCTGGGCAACGTACCCGCTTCCTGACGGGTCGGGACGCGCCATCTGCTTTCACAAAAGCATAGACGAGACCTGCGAGAGCATCGCGCGGATCTCGCCCAGGGACGCAGCCGCTTACCGCGCCTTTATCGAGTCGTGGTCGCCGGTCGCACGCGGTACGTTCCGCGCCTTTCTCGCCGCGCCGACGATGGCAAACCTGGGCCGAAACCTGGTGATGGCGAAAGGTCCCGCCAAGGGAACAGAGGAGAGCCTGCGCCGGATCTTCACCGGATACGGGCGGTTGCTCGGTGAGACCTTCGAGTCACCGGAGATGCGCGCAGCGGTCTCGTGGCTTGCCGCGCAGAGTGGCCCCCCGCCCACGGAACTGGGGAGCGCGCCGTTCGCCGCCTGGCACGCGATGGTCCACGAGACCGGCGCTGCCCACCCCAAGGGGGGGTCCGGCATGCTCACCCAGGCGCTGGCGAAGGCGCTGATCGCGGGCGGAGGACAGATCTGCACGGATGCCGCCATCGAGCGCATCCTGGTGGAGGACGGCAAGGCGACCGGGGTCGTCCTGGCGGGCGGCAATGTTGTCCGGGCCAAGTCGGTTGTTGCGGCCTGCCATGTAGTGACGACTTTCACCAAGCTTCTTGCGCCCGCCGATGTGCCGGGCGATCTGCTGGAGCGTGTCCGGCATATCAACATCGGGAACGGCTTCGGGGCGACCGTTCGCTGTACGTCCTCCGAGCTTCCCGATTACGGGGAGGGGCAGCAGAGCAAGACGCTGCACGGCATGCAGCTTCTTTGCCCGTCCGAAGAGTTCCTGCGCGATTCGTATGCCGACTATTTCAGCGGGTATCCCTCACGTCGCCCGCCGGTCCTGGCGATGACCTTCTCGCCCATTGACGATACCCTCGCGCCGCCCGGCAAGCACGTCCTGTCGCTCTGGTCGCAGTATTTCCCCTATAAGCGCCGCGATGGCAGACACTGGGATGCCTGTGCGGACGACTTAGCCGATTCCGTGCTGGAGACCCTGTTTGAGTACGCGCCGAACCTGCGGGGAAAGATTGAGCAGCGGTATATTCAGACTCCCCTGGAGATCGAGCGGCGGATCGGGCTGATTCAGGGCAATGTGATGCACGTTGAGATGAGCCTGGACCAGATGTTCTGTTTTCGCCCGCTGCCGGAGCTTGCGAACTACGCCACACCGATCCCGAACCTGTTTCTGTGCGGGGCGAGTACTCATCCTGGCGGTGGTGTCTTTGGGGCATCGGGTTTGAACACGGCGGGCGTGGTGGCGCGTCATCTGCGGACGGGGTGGAAACGTTTGCTGCCCGTTTGATCGGTTCCTGCTTGGCAAACGTTTTGTTCTCTGCTGGAACTTTCGCTCTCTTTCATTGTTATTCATAGTAGAGGAGAGCTAAAGAGACCATGCGAATACAGTCGAGTGTGTTGGTGCATTTAGGATTCGGCAAGTATGTGCGTTCCGACCAGGTAACAGCGGTGGTGCCGATCGAGGAAGACCGTGGCCCAGGACGCCGGACTTTCGTTCATGTCGAGGGGCGACAGGACCCCTTGATCGCGTCGCGGGCCGAGGACTCACTGGTGCGGGACCTGGTACAGGAGCCGCGCGAGGTGACCCAGGCGCGGCAGCAGCAGGAGATCCTGCGCGACCTGGTGCAGGACCTTGGCAGTGTCAATGCAACCCTGCGCCGGATTGTTCGAGATCAGGGGAACCTGGACTTCGATGTGCTGGAGCGGCGCATTCGGGAAGTTCTTCCGGATGAAGATGGAGAGTAAGACAAAGCGAGTCTGCCTTTTCGGCAGACTCTTTTTTGTCAGTGAAGCTGGGTCAGAAGGACCTTGGCGATGGTCAGGTAGATCGCCAGTCCGGTCGCATCTACAAGGGTCGTAATCAGGGGCGCGGAGACCAGGGCAGGGTCAATCTTCAGTCTTTGGGCAAGCAGCGGAATCAGCGATCCGATGGTGTTTGCCCAGGTACAGATCGCGAGAATGGTCAGACCCACTACAAGTGCGATCTGGATTCCCCCTGGCGAATGATCCCAGAGAAGGGCGCGCCCAAACCCCACCGCTCCCAGCGCGAGACCGAGCAGCAGTCCGCTGATCAATTCTCGAACCAGAACCCGGCCCGTATCTTTACCGCGAATCTCTTTGAGGGCGATGCCGCGAATGATGGTGGAAACCGTTTGTGCGCCCGTGTTGCCGCCCGTTCCGATCAGCAACGGTACGTAGAAGGACAGAGCGACCACGCGGGCGAGTTCATCTTCGAAGTGCCGAAGCACGACGCCGGTCGCGGTCTCGGCAACAAACAGCAGCATCAGCCACCCGATCCTAGAACGGAACACCTTCAGGACTGGTACCGTGAAATAGGGCTGATTGATGACCCCAGGCTCGACCGAGATACCGCTCTGTTTCAGAACGTCCTCTGTCTGCTCCTCCACCAGGACATCCACCACGTCGTCCACCGTGACGATTCCCGCGAGACTCCCGTTGCGATCCAAAACCGGCATCGCCAGAAAGTCGTACTTGCTGATGAGCCGGGCGACCTCCTCCTGGTCGGTATCCACCGTGACCGTGATCGGGTCTCGGACCATGATGTCCCGGATACGCTGGCTCGGTCGCGCGCGGACCAGGTCACGCAAACTCAGGACGCCGAGAAGCCGCTCCTCATTGCGCTGACCCCGGTGTGGCTCCACGACATACAGGTCGTTGAGTGTCTCAACGTCCGGGTCCGCGTGTCGGATGGCATCGAATGCCTTGTCCACCGTGCTGTCTCCCGTCAGCCGCATGAACTTATCCGTCATCAAACGACCGGCGGTCTGATCGCCGTAGGAGAGCAGTTCACGGACCTCCGCGGCATCCTCGGGGGAGCGTTCGGAGAGGGCGGCCAGTAGCTCCTCGGCGTTTTCCCGGCTTGCTTCGGAAACCACCTCGGCGGCATCGTCCATCGGCAGCCGGTCCAGGAGATCGGCGATCCGTCCCGGCGGTGCGTTATCCAGGATATAGCGCACCAATTCGGAATCTACCTCGTCCAGCACCTCGGCGGCACGGACATTGTCGAGCCAGTTAAAGACGGCCAGTGCTTCGGGCCGGGCAAGTTCGCTCATGGCCTCGGCGATATCGGCGGGGTGCTGAGTCCGTAGCGCGGCGGTGAGCGCGAGGTCGCCGCCATCCCCGGCGGGGACCCGCAGCGCGGCCCGCAGCCGCTGTGCCAGGCTTGGCTGGGTTCGGGGAGTGATCTCCTCGGTGGTTGTGTTGGTAGGCAGCATCCCGGTTTCCTTTCAGGTGGCGAGGCGCAAACGTGCCGTCTGCAAACGCTCGGCAGTAAGGAGGAAGGGACGAAACGCGAGATCTGCGGGCGAACGCCGGGCCGGTCTGACACCAGCTCGGCGCCTGGGGTTAATGCAGGGGGAGAGCCGGGGCAGCCAGTACCAGAGTCGCACGGTAACCATCGCGCGCCGCCCGGGCTTCCGAGCCGGAGCGATCGCATTGGGTACTATGACTTGGTTCTGTGCTGGACATTTGGATTTTCTCCAAGCCCGCTTTCACGACGCCGCTGTCGGTGATACGACGAGTAAAGCAGGTTGGCGCTCCGATTATACCGCACGTTCATTTTGTCAGCCGAAAAATTACCCGATGATTTGATGCTGCGCTCTTTAGCACGTCAGTCCCTGCGTACGACATGGTAGGCGCCGGGCAATTGATTGACCGGACGATTGAGAAAGCAAGAGTTCAGATGATGGCGTTACGAGCACAAAAACTTTGGAAGACACAGACAGAAACCATCCTCCTCGGTGATTTCGTCTCCCTGTCATACGCCCTCCTGCTGGGCCTGCTTTCCTGCCCCCGTCATCGAAGCCGGCAGTGCAAGCCCCTCTTTTATAATCGAAGGCCGATTGCGCCTGGTGAACTTTTCTGGAAATGGAGCCGCCCTTAGCAGGCACCTTGACCGGAACACCAGAAGAAGTGGAAGCATCCGCTTCGCGCAATCGGCCCCAGGCAAACCGCCCTGGGGCCGATTTGTTTTGAAGGGGATTGTTTTGGACGGGGTGTAGTGAAGTGGGATAACCCGTGCCTTGGGAGCACAAGTCGGCAGTTCGATTCTGCCCACCCCGATTGCCTGTACTTATTGTGCTTGCACTTATCGCGATCGGAGCGCCCCATCGTAGCTCAGCCTGGTAGCAGCGTCCGTTTGAAGAACGGAAGGCCGGTGGTTCAAGTCCACCCGATGGGATCGGTGTTTGGTCGGAAGGGAGGGAAGAGAGCCGATCTTCGGTTCGATGATCGCGTATGGCGCAATCGGCAGCGCCCCGGATTGTTAATCCGGTGGTTCCAGGTTCGAGTCCTGGTGCGCGAGTTTCCTGGGTTCGATTGCGTTTGCCCTTGTAGCCCAATTGGTAGAGGCGCTTGCCTTAGAAGCAAGTTAGTCGGCGTTCGAGTCGCCGCAAGGGTATCGGTTTAGGAGGGGATCTGCGCCTGTGGGGTAGCCGGATAACCTGTCGGATTGTCGATCCGAAGATCGCGAGTTCAAATCTCGTCAGGCGCGTCACCGGAAGTTGGAGGATCCGGAAAAGGGGGGCAGTGACAGATGGCAAAACGTCGCCGGAGTGGACCAGGAGAAGGGCGGCCTCCTCCGTAGGCCATGGCCGAGTCCGTTCCGCATTCGTGGCAGGGTAGGCGCCGACGGGTTCGGTGGCGTGTCTGCTAAACAGGGTGCCCTGGAGGCTCCCCGGTCGGGCCGGAAGGCCGTGCGTTATCGTAACTATAACGGTCCTAAGGTAGCGAAACAGGGGCGATCCTGTCACCGTGAGCAAACCGCCTCTCCCGCAGAGGTGGGGAGCGTGTCCCCTGCCCACCCAAGCTGGGTAAGGACGACGGCAGCCAAAACTGCCACCGCACGCCGATAGTTGCCCGATCTGGTTTTTGTGACTGTGGCGACGGTAGCCAAACGGTTAAGGCACAGGAATGTGGCCCCTGGAATCACGGGTTCGACTCCCGTCCGTCGCCCTGGATGAGGGATTCGGGATCTGGTCCGCGCAGCTCACCGGACAGAGCGCTGGCCTTCGAAGCCAGAGACAGCAGGTTCGATTCCTGCCGCGGACATCGGCAGAACAAAGAGGAAAAGGACGAAAAGACCGGGTTCGTAGCTCAGTGGCAGAGCAGCCGTTTTTTAAACGGCAGTGCGCGGGTTCCAGTCCCGCCGGACCCATCGGCAGAGGAAAGCAGAGATCATCACGGAGTAAGCAGCGTAAGTAGCGTAAGTAGCGCGGAATCGCAGCCGGGCCGAAGGACGTGCGTTCCCTTTCCCAAGAACAACCCGCACGTCCGCCAATTGCCTGGTGGCGGTTCGATTCTGACCCAGATCTGGGTCAGATTTATGGGCAGATGGAGCAGCGGCAGCTCGCCGGATAGGTTTGCAAAAACCGGTGTCCGTCCTCGTCCACTTGCCCTTTTAGGGCCGACAGGGGAGGGTTATCTTGGAATCCGGAGCAGGGCAGGTTCAACTCCTGCCTCTGTCCATTATGACAACGGCGACAACGACAACGATTTGGGGAGCGTAGCTCAGTGGCAGAGCAGCAACGCAAGCCGCGACGGTACACCGGCCTTAAGAAAGTCGGTGCGCGGGGAGCGTGCCCCGTTGCCAACTATTGCCCGGCGTGAACGCGCAGGGCCGACGGTCAACGGTTATCGACTTTTAATCGGCAGGTCGGGGGTTCGATTCCTCCCGCTCTCCACCAAATTCGTGGGGTGTTTGTGTTCGGGGCGTGTCGCTCAACGGGTAGAGCAGAGTCCCTTGCTGATTTTTGCCCGCCTGGCGGGCCGAAGGCGAAGGGTTATCGTGTTGCAAGTTCGAGTCTTGTCACGTCCTTGGGTGATTTTGAGAAAAGGAGATTCAAAAATGTCGCGGACCACTTTTTATAGACAGTGCGGCCTTCAGCGAGCGAACACCCGGCAGCGCGCCTGGATTCCCGAACGCTTTGCGGTGGAAGGGAAGGTTCTCGGACTTAAACGGGAGGATGGGGTCTGGGAAGAGGGATGGCTCGTGGCGACCGCCGGGGACATTCGGCTAAGCGGCGAAGTGGTCTCAGATCGTTCGCAGGATTACAAGCGTACCCGCGCCGCCAGCGACCTTTAGACTGCTTGCTAGTGCGCTAATGGACGGGCCGAGGCATCTGGATTATCTGGTACGCCACCTGGCAAGCGGGTTCGACCCCCGCGCGCCAGATGCAACCCTTGCCCGTTCTGATGGATTGACTTGCCCCGCGTGGCGGGGCCGAGGGAAGGAGACAGATCATGGCATATTTGAAGAACCTATTTTCGACCAAGAGGACCCCGCAGAGCGAGCCGATTCCCGGTTCGACGCAGGAGACGAACTCTGCCGGTGGGTACAGCTTCGCCGTGGACGACTGGGTCCGTCTGGAGCGGTTCCTGGTTCTGGGCGGCGAGGGGGGATCGTACTACGCGACGGAGCGGGCACTGACGCTGGCGAATGCCAAGGGCGTTCAGCGGTGCATCCACGCGGATGGTCCGCGGACGGTCGCACGGATCCTTGAGGTGTCGGAGGCGGGCCGCGCGCCCAAGAACGACCCGGCGATCTTTGCCCTGGCGATTGCCGCAAGCCTGGGCGATGATGCAACGCGACGCGCTGCTCTGGTGGCACTTCCGCGTGTCTGCCGAATCGGAACGCACCTTTTTCATTTCGCGGCATATGTGGACGGGATGCGCGGGTGGGGCCGGGGCCTGCGGGCCGCGATCGCCCGCTGGTACGAGAACCAGGAGGCGGGAAAGCTCGCCTACCAGGCGGTGAAGTATCAGGCACGGGATGGCTGGAGCCACCGGGATCTGCTGCGCCTGGCGCACCCCAAGCCCCAGACAGAGAGCCGAAAGACCGTCTACCACTGGATCACGCAGGGCTGGCCGGGCGTGGGCGACGCCCCGCATCCGGATGACGCACTGCGCTTGATCTGGGCATTTGAGCGCGCCAAACGCGCGGCTTCAGCGGACGAGGTGGCGCGGCTGATCCGGGCCTATGGCCTGCCGCGTGAGGCGGTGCCCACCCAGTTCCTGAACGAGGTTTCGGTCTGGGAGGCACTGCTGGAAGCACCGATGCCGATGACGGCGATGATCCGCAACCTCGCCACGATGACGCGGGTCGGTCTGCTGACACCGGGCAGCCCGGCGACGCGAATGGTCGCGGCGCAGCTAACGGATGAGGCGCGGCTGAAGAGCGCGCGCATTCACCCTATCGCGGTCCTTTCCGCGCTTAAAACCTACACTCAGGGCAGGGGCGAGCGGAGCAGTAACAAATGGCGTCCGATAGGGCAGATCGTGGATGCCCTGGACGCCGCGTTCTACCTGGCGTTCCAGAACGTGGAGCCGACGGGGAAGCGGTGGCTGCTCGCGCTGGACGTTTCCGGCTCGATGGAGGGCGGGGTGATTGCCGGGGTTCCAGGACTTTCTCCACGGGTAGCAAGCGCCGCCATGGCGATGGTCACCGCGGGAGTCGAGGAGAACTACCAGATGGCGGCCTTCACAGCGGTGGGGGGCGGTATCGGCGGACGGTGGGGGGGTGGCGTGTCTGGCTTGACCCCTCTTTCGCTGACGTCGCGCCAGCGTCTCGATGATGTCCTTCAGACGGTCCGCAGCCTGCCCATGGGCGGCACAGACTGCGCCCTGCCGATGGTCTGGGCGTTGCAGAACCGGTTGGAGGTGGATGCCTTTGTCGTCTACACGGACAGCGAAACGTGGCACGGCAGCATCCACCCGGTACAGGCTCTGCGCGAATACCGGGATCGAATGGGTATCCCGGCGAAGCTGATCGTGGTCGGAATGCTGGCGAACGCATTCAGCATCGCCGACCCGAGCGATGCGGGCATGCTCGATGTCGTGGGCTTCGATACGGCCTCGCCGCAGTTGATCGCGGATTTCGCCCGCTAAAATCAAGGCGCGGTTACCCTTGGTAACCGCGCCCGTTTTTTCGCGAGGACCGAACCTCAATCATCCGGCGTTCACTCTCCCAGAAGATGCCGCACGGAATCCATCTGTCCCGCATGATAAGCGACGTGAAATCCGGCATACTTCAGAAGCTCCCTAAACGTCCAAGGTGGGGACCAGCCTAGCGCGGAGCGGAACCGTCCAGATCGGGATTCAGCGCCTTAAGATCCGCCACCGTCTCTTCGTGCACCCGTCGCAGTTCCCGGCAAAGCTGTTCCACCATCATCACCCGGTGCTGCTCCGAAGGTGGGGTCTCGATTGTCGCCGGGTGATATCCGAACCGGTCGTCAATCAGCGGGCTGCTCACCCGGTACTTCGTCAGGTCCGGCCCTTTCCACCAATGGCTTCTGTTCCCCCTGTTTTCTCTTGGGGGAGCTTTCGGCCTACTCCCAGGGGAGTTTGTTGTCCGAAGGGGCAGGCGCTGAGGGTGGTGGTGCCTCCTTTGGAGACTCTGGCTTTGTTTCGGGGGCGGTCCGTTCCTGGGTTTGGCTTTGCTTCTGGCGGGGGGGTGGCGCTCCGAGATTGCCGATGCTGCCCATGGAACCGCCGCCACCTGACGAAACGGGGTCCGCGACAGGAAGTCCGGCCATCGGGTCTGTCTTTGCCACGGGGGGTACGGAAACAGCGACCGGTGTCGCATACTGCGGGGTTTCGGGGACCGTGCCCGGTCGTGTCATCGCGCGAAACGGCAGAACGCAGTACAGTTCGACATCGCTGGTGTTCATATCAATCAGGGCCGTGGCTTTGCCGGGGATCATTTTAGGCAGACGCCGCTCGTCCGCGTTTACATCACGATGCACCATCTCACCGCCGGGCAGCACCACCTGATAGCGGACGCTGCGCCCATAGGTAGAGTCCCCGGTCATATTCTGCGAGGTAAGGACATTCGCCATGATCGGCAGTCCTTGTTCGACCAGATGCCTTGCCCGCTCTTCGTGCGTCTTCGCCTTTTGCGGGATGATGATAAACAGTCCGATACCGCCGCCGAGCAGAACCAGTCCCAGGCCCGTAAACAAAAACCCCCTGCCGGTCAGTCCCAGAACAAACAAAACAAGTCCGAGCGCTGCCAGTGCCCCGGCGACAGCGCTGAAGACGGTCACATTGGGCTTGTTCAAATCCGGGTAATCGAATACCGGCTCGATGCGACGAGGTGCGTTCTCGCGCAGCTCTGGTTCGGGACTCCAGCCCTGGTCGAGGTTAGGTGCGGCGGGGGTTGTTGCCATACGTCGTTGTTCTGCCTGTTGTCCTTGTTCTGGGTTTTCTGCGGCGGGTCCACAATTCAGACCGATTTTATCACGGTCCATTGACGGTTCATCAAGGCGGGATGTTCCGGCAGTCCGGTCTCAGTTCGTGGTTCCCGTGCCAGTGCGGGCAGTGGGTGTCATCGCGGGCGGGTCCGGAACCGGCTCGCCTCTTAGCATCGCGGCGACCGCGACCGCGAGCAGCTCCGGGTCAAACGGCTTGGTGATGTACGCCTCGCCGCCGACCTCCAAACCCCGCGCGATGTCTTCGTCCTGCGCTTTTGCGGAGAGCATCAGAATGGGAATCGCGGCAAGGCCAGGGTCCGGGTCCGCGCGAAGCGCCTCGGTTACCTGGTAACCATCCAGTTTAGGCATCATGATATCCATGACGATCAGATCTGGCCGCCGCGCGCGAATCACCTCCAGCGCCTCCTCGCCATTCGACGCCGTGATCAAATGGTAGCCCTGGCGGGTCAGCAGAAACTCCATCAGGCGGAGCAGTGCCGGTTCATCGTCCACAACCAGAATGGTCGCTGCGTCTGCCTCGGCGGCGGACGGAACAGGACGCCGCGCCGCATCGTCGGGAAATGAAGGGGACATTGCTTGGGTTGGGTCCTCCGGTTCTGAAACCGTGCCGCTATTATACCCCGCACCGCGGACTGCTACCGCGTGATGGCGTCGGAGATGCGGGCCACGCGTGCCATGAAGCCCACATCGTGCACGCGGACGATGTCCGCCCCTTGCGCAATCCCCAGCGCGATGGTCGCCGCCGTGCCCGCGACACGCTGTGGGTCTTCGGCATCACGGGCAGGTCCCAACAGCCGGGCGATCGTAGATTTCCGCGAGGTACCCAGCAGCAACGGCAGCCCGCCCAGACGCCGCTTGATCTCGCTCAGCCGTCGCAGCAGCTCCAGATTCTGAGGAACCGATTTGCCAAAGCCGAAGCCGGGGTCAATCATAATGTTTTCAAGCGCGATTCCGGCAGTTCTCGCCGCCGCGACTCGCTCTCGAAGGAATGCGACAACGGTTTCGATCACGTCAGTATCCGAGGCTTCCTCCTTCAATGCGGCAGCCTGAGACCAGCCCATCTGCGCTGGCGGAACGGGAAGGTGCATCAGCGCGATCGGGATCTCCCTCTCGGCGGCGACCGCGAGCATTTCGCGGTCCATCGTACCGGCGGAAATATCATTCAGGATCGCCGCCCCTGCCGCGATCCCCGCCCGGGCCACTCGGGCTTTGGTGGTATCCAGGGAAATCGGGAGGCCGACTTCTGCCGCGATGCGAGTGATTACGGGGAGGACCCGGCGACTCTCTTCGTCTTCGGAAACCGGGACCGCGCCGGGCCGGGTGGATTCACCGCCTATATCCAGCAGGTCTGCCCCCTCCCGCTGCATCTGGCGTGCTCGCTCGACCGCGGAATCAATGGAGACGAACTGCCCCCCATCGGAGAAAGAATCCGGGGTAACATTAAGCACCCCCATGATTAATGTCCGCTTCCCAAGGTCTGGCAGAATGTTTTGAAGAAGGGGCACAGTTTGTCCGGTCGGGTCAGTGGTAGAAAAGGTGGCGCCAGCCGGGTGGGGCATCCGGAAGATCGTCAAAGCGCATCTGGGACAGGGCACTGAGGCCAGAGTGGGACAGAATGTAGCCTTTCGCGGTGATCGCGCGGGTCGAGTCGCGGCGAAGCTGGACGCGAAACCCGAGGTCTTCCACCGCGAGCGTGATGACCTGACGTATCTGGTAGTTGTCCAGCATCTCCAGCGCGGCTCGCGATTCTTCGGCAGCTTCGGTGTCCGGAGCCATCTCCAGGGCGCGCTCAAAAGCGGTCACCGCGCCGCCGACATTGCCCATCTGCTGCAGCAGGACGCCGCGCTTGAAATGGTTGCCGGCATCCCGTGGGTCCAGCCGGATCATCTCGTCAATGACCCGCAGCGCTTTTTCCAGATGACCGCGCTGAAGGTGGACTGCAGATAGGATGTCACGGGCAAGGATCGAGTTGGGAGAGAGCGCCAGCAGCGCACGACACTGCTCGACCGCCTCCTCCCAGCGTCCCGCTTCCAGGCACAGTTCCGCCAGCATCTCACGGGGCTGTAGGCTGAGGGGAGCGTTCTGAACGGCGGCGCGCAGTACCTCCAGAGCCTCACGGGATTTGTTTTTCTCACGCAGGAGCGTTGCGAGCCGCAGTCGCCCTCGCAGCGAGTTCGGCACTGCGACGATGAGTCGTCGGAGGTGGTCCAGGGCGCGGTCTATCTTCCCCTCAGCGGCAAGGTCCGCCGCGCGGCGCAGGCTGCGGGTCTCCCGGTTCTCGGTCTTGCGCTGCTTCACGGGCACGGCGTTCTCGGCGGGCACGGGCGGTGCCCCCAAAACGAGACCGACGGCGGAGAGCGAGGCAGGCGGCGAAGAGGCCGGATTTCCCCCATCGGAACCTGCACCTGCCATCACGGCATATTCCTGAGAGACCTGCTGCGTGATTCGTTTAGAGGACACGTTGCGCCGCCACACTCCTTACCCTATCGAACGAATTCACCTGTTGCTCCGGGGCAAGACAGATGAGCCTTGAGGGCAGTTTTGATGCTTTAGTATACCATTCTGGTCATTATGCGAAGCAACTTCTATGCCACCGACCCTTCCGGTCACCGAGCGGGCTTTCGAGAGAGGGCAGCCGCCCGTTTCGCGGTGCGAGCGTCCGCCTCGGCAGCATATTTTGCGGGGTTGCTGTTGAACCGTGTGATGCAGCCCCCACAGCAGAAGTAGTAGGTCTTGCTTTGGTACACGGCTTTTCCCCCCGCTTCTTCCTTGGACGCGATCTCTTCCTCTGTGATGGCGCAGTAAAGCGTGGATGCGGATGGTTTGGTGGGGGCCGCCACCGCTGGCTTTTTGACTGCGAGTGCGGGGTTGAGCGCGGCAAGCTCTGCATCTACTGTTCTGGCTCGCTGGGTGAGGACAATCCTTTCGGTACGCAGATCCGTGCGCCGGGCAAAGACCGCCTTCTCCGTATCGGTTGCCTTGCTGAAGGTGGTAACACAGACCGGGCAGCAGAAGTGGTAGGTCTTGCCGCCAAACTCCGATTTGCCCGCCGCCTTGCTTGCGTCCGCGATCTCCTCGCCACGAACGGCGCAGAGTACTGGGGCGCCTGCAGTTCTGACACCTTCGGCACCTGCCGGGGGCTTGGTCTCGTCGGCGGTGGCGGGACGCGCGCAGAGAGTCGAGGCCAGAGCGGTCAAGGCGGTCAGAGCCGCGGTCACGCGAGCGACACCGGGGAGAGACGGCTTACAGAGCATAGGAGGAGAGGCCTTTCCGGCAGAAGAAATCGGGAAGTATAACGGTCGAACCCATTGGTAAATTCGTGCGTATTTTATCACGATCCACGCCCCTGTCGGAGCCTCATTCCAGCGGCGGAAGGATCTCCGACCAGTGCAGCGGAATCCCCGCGCCCCGAAGCTTCGCCTGAAATTCGCGGAGCAGTTGCGGGGTTTGGCGAACGGCAAGCGGGTCGGAAAAGCCTTCGCGCAGGCAGAAGGCGGCGAGCATCCCGGCGACCTCACCGACCAGCCATTCGGTGGGGTGCATCCGCGCCGACGCCAGCGCGAGCCGGGATGCCCCGAAGTTTTTGGCGGCGGGCAGTACGTTGACTGCCCCAGCGCGGGTCAAAAAAGCCCCGAGTGGTAGATGGTAGGGCAGGGCATGGGCCAGCAGATGCGGCTCGCCTTTAGCCGGGTGAATATCCATCGGGTAAAACGCGCAGCCCACGCTGTCAACGAATTCGGCACCCCAGCGCCCATCCCCTGTGGCGCTTGTGGTCAGGTGAAGTGCGGTCAGGGGAAATTGGGCGCGGAGACGGCGGCTTTCGCGCACATACGGATGTCGGGCGAAGCCGTCCGCCCCGATACCGGAGAAATCACTGCCGGTGACAAGCTGCATCTCCGGGTAGCCGAAACCCTGCCCCTCGTCGCGCGGGCACTCTGTCTGTAGCCAGTGCAGAAACCCCTGCGCGAACGCTTTGCCGCGCTTCAGGATGCGGATCTGCTCCTCCACGGATTTCCCCAGATAAACCTCGTCTCGGAAGTCATTGCCCCGCCAGTTAATCAGGGCAACATCACCGACAGGGGACGCCCCCCCCCGCGAATCTGCCGCAAGCAACCGACGATAGGTCCAGAACGGCCCGCCGCTGCCCGCTGCCTTGCCAAGCACGGAGTAGGAAACGGTGCGCGGGGGGTGGCTGTACAAATAGTCCAGTGTGTACTCACCCATCGCTCTGAAGGTTTCGTATTCGTCGGGGCGGGGGACGATCCCAAGCGGGTCACCCCCCGCGGCCCAGCGCACCGCGAAGCAGTAGGTGAAGCTCTGCACCCATTCCGGGTGCGCGTCCGGGGGGGCATTCGGCTCCCCGTAATCGGCCTGCGACTCCTGACCAAGCGTTGTGGGGAGGCCCGCAAGCTCCAGGGCGCTCCCATCTTCCGTGGCATCCAGAAGAAATTTCGCGGCGATGCGGACCAGACGCCCACTGTCCAGATCCACGAAGTCCGCATGCCGGAACGTGTCGCCAACTGTCTCTGCCGACCGCATCTGATGGCGCATCAGAACAGCCTCCGCACGGGAAAGACGCGCCCGCAGCAGCCGCTCCCAAACGTCCGGGGTTCCCGAGACCCGCGAGACCCAGCAGCCACCGATGTTTGTCGCCGCCGCGGGGAGGACGCCGGGCTGGGCAGCATAGTGCGCGCGGACTTCGGCCCGCAGTCGCCGATAGGCCCCGGTGCTGGTGCCGGGTTCAAGCTCGATGTGATGGCTTTCATCGGGCACGGGCACAAGCTGGGTGGTAAACTGTCCGCCGATGCTATGGGTCGGCTCGGTGAGAATGACGCGAAGGCCCTGCCGGATCAGCGCTTCGGCGGCGGCCACCCCGCCGATCCCCCCACCGACCACGAGGACATCGCAGGCCTGGTGAGAGGCCGGGGCTTCGTCCGGCACCACGGCGCGGAGGTTTTCGATGTCGAGAACGGCAGCTACCGCGGCATTCGGGGAGGACAGCATCACGAAGAAAAGCGTATCAGGAGTTTGGGGCGGTCGCTAGGCTGGCAAGCACCCGTGCGAAGGTGGGCCGAAGGACCGTCCAGCTGTTTTCCGGGCACTGGCAGGTGTAGGTGACGCGGCGGTCATTTCCCAGAATGGTCACTCGGTAGCCATGGAACGTCCCGCCGGAGACCAGTCCGTCCTTTTCTCCGGTCCACTCCGAACAGCGAGCCTCGCCGATGGGGGAGGAGATGGTCTGCATCGGTAGTTCCCGGTAGCGTTCAAAGCGCATCGAGAGCGATTTCTGTGACTGAAGATGGATCTGTTCCACCGGTGGTTTTGCCCGAGCAGCCTGCGCCCCCCCGCCGATCCGCGCCCGCACTTCCGGGGGCATCTGCTCCCACATGCCCTCCATTTGGGCATCGGAGGCGCGGGCCATATCTCCCATCAGCGACCCCATCAGATCAGAGGCGATGTCAATCTTGGCGTCGCCTTTCTGAAAAAGCACGCGGCTCTCGATCCCCTGGGCGCTCGATACGCGGCGCCCCCAGCCGCCCGGCGCGACACAGACGAACGAACGGTCCGCGGCGGTGTACGGCTTGAAGACTTTTGGGGCGGCGACATGGTCCGGTCGGCTCGCCACCGTGAAGAATAAAGCCACCAGGACCACGGCGAGAAGGACCCCTCCACCGATCAGCAAATTGGCGCTTGGTCGCCCCTCTTCATCCACCATTGCGTGATCCTTCCCCTGAAACGCGCGCGGCACGGGTTCGCGCCTTCCGCATTGGTGCGGAGGCACCGTAGGATTCGTCGAGAGCCTGGCCGCTTCCTTCGCATAAGGAGATTATTTGGCGGACCGGTACCCAGCGCTCACCGTCCGTGGGCATCGCCGTATTTTCTACCCCATGCGTTGATCTCGTGAAGCACCGGGCGCAGTTCCTCCCCCAGAGGGGTAAGGGAGTATTCCACCTTGGGTGGTACCTGGCGGTAAACCTCCCGGTGGACGACCCCGTCCTCCTCCATCTCCCGAAGCTGCTGCGTCAGCATCTTCGGCGTGATCCCTGGCAGGCATCGCTGGAGGTCGGAATATCGCTGAACGTCACGGAGAAGATGCCACAGGATCAGCAGCTTCCACCGACCGCCAATCACCTTGATGGTTTGTGTCGCGGGGCAATAACTGCTGGTTTCGCGGTCTCCGGTCTGTTCCCCTGCCGTGTTTGTCGTTTGCATTTGGCGCTTCCTTTACTCTTTTACCGTCTTTACTATCTTTTAGCATTGTACATTACAAAAAAGTGCGTACTTAACAAAAGATCTCTTAGACCGTACACTGATGCTGACGCCACAGGCGTTTCAAAGCGCAGCAAGGGGAAAAAGATGAAAGTCATCGAGTTTCAGCGATTCGGCGGGCCAGAGGTCCTTGAGTGGATCGAGGAGCCAGACCCGATCCCGAAGGCCGGACAGGTACTGATCGAAGTCAAAGCGGCGGGTATCAACTTCGCCGACATCATGGCGCGGGAGGGTGCATACCCACGGGTGAAGACCGTGCCTTTCCGGCCTGGCTTCGAGGTCGCCGGTGTCGTGACGGCATGGGGTGAAGGGGTCGAAGGCTTTCGGGGTGGCGAGCGTGTCATGGGATTGGTCTTCGGCACGGGCGGTTATTCGACCCACGCGGTCCTGAACGCGCGGGAGGCAACCCGTCTTCCGGACATTCTCGATTTTGCCCCTGCGACAGCACTTCTGGTCCAGGGCCTTACGGCCTTCTTTCTGCTTGAAACCGGGGATCTGCAGGCCGGTCAAAGCGTGCTGATCCCCGGCGCGGCGGGTGGTGTCGGCTCTCTCGCGGTCCAGATTGCCAAGATCAAGGGTGCGGGGAAGGTGATTGGTCTCGCCTCTCCCTCCAAACACGAGCTGGTTCGGAGTCTCGGCGCGGACGCGGTTTTTGATTACACGCAGACCGGCTGGTCAGAATCGGTTCTCGCTGAGACTGAGGGGAAAGGCGTTGCGATCTTCCTGGATTCCCAGGGAGATTTCGGTGGTGAGGGGTTCCACGCACTCGCGGAAAAAGCGCACTGGCTGATTTACGGAGGTCAGGCGGAAGGCAGCAGTCCGCTGATGCCGGACCGTTTGTGGCCGCTGGTGTTCAAAAACATCACCGTGCGCGGCTACACAGTGGATTCCAACACAGCCGAATTCGCGCGGGGATTGGGCGAAATGATCGGTTGGGCAACCAGCGGACGACTGCAGCTGAGCGTGCAGCGCTTTCCGCTTTCGGAGGCAGCACACGCGCACCAGGCTATTTCAAGCCGCCAAACCACCGGCAAAGTCGTTCTGGAGCCTTGACGCTTGCAGCTTGGCTCAAAGCTCCGTGAGCACTATCGAATAAAACGGACTCGGATGCCGGGAGCAAGGGCTTCGGAAAGGCGGCGGGCAAGCTCCTCCGTTCCCGGCGTTTCCGTGGCGGCATGGCCCGCATCCAGCAAAACGAAATCCCGCGCGGCGGCGTCCACGAACTCATGGTGGCGGACATCGGAGGTCACCAGGGCGTCCGCTCCCTGCGCGATGGCATCTGGCAGAAGTTCGGCACATGCGCCGCCACCGACAGCGACCGTGCGGATCGGGCGGTCTCGTGGTCCCACCATACGAACTTCGGGAAAATTCAATGCCTGCTTCACCTGCTCCAGAAACGCCTCGGCGGAAGTGGGAATGGTCCGCTGCCCGATCCGCCCCAGTCCGTACTCCGTCGCGGTTTCGGTCTGGGAGTCGCGAAAGGTGATCCGAAGGGGGCGCGCTACCCCCTCGATGCCGACGAGTCGCGCCAGGACATCGTTGATCCCGCCCGGCGCGATGTCCCAGTTAGTGTGCGCACAGGCGACGGCAATCCCGTGACGGGCGCAGTGCAGAACGACCCCACCAGGATGCGCTTCCTCTGCACGAACGGTCCGCAGCGGATGATAGATGAGGGGATGGTGCGCAAGGATCATCTCCGCGCCTTGGGAAGATGCCAGGCGGGCAATTTCGGAGGTCACGTCCAGTGCAACCAGAACCAGGCTGACTGGCGCTGCCAGATCACCGACCAACAGTCCGCGCGGATCCGCGTCCAGTGCCAGATGCGGCGGCGCAATGGCGTCCAGCGCCCGCATCACCTCCGCGACCGTGGGGGCCGATCCCATCGTCATCAGTAGGTCACCAGCGAGGCGACGAGATATCCACCCAGTCGGTCTCGCCCGTTCAGGAACGACAGCTCGATCAGAAAGCAATACCCAGCGACAATGCCGCCGATCTCTTCGACCAGGGCAGCGGCTGCGGCGGCTGTCCCTCCGGTCGCGAGCAGATCATCCACGATCACGACCCGCTGACCGGGACGGATCGCATCAATGTGCATCTCGACGGCGTTGGTACCGTACTCCAGAGAGTACTCCCGCCGAACGGTCTCAAAAGGAAGCTTCCCGACCTTGCGGACCAGGGCGAAGCCAAGCCCCAGTTTGTAGGCGATCGGCGCGCCGCAGAGAAAACCGCGCGACTCGATTCCGACGATGACTTCGGCCCCGAAACCGCTTGCCTGTTGTGCCTGCGTATCCACGATCTCCCGAAGCGCCTCCGGGTCTGCCAGAACCGGCGTGATGTCCTTGAATAAAATGCCGGGCTGCGGAAAATCAGGAATATCCCGGATCAAGGACAGCGCGCGCAGGGGCGGCTTTTCAAGGGAAGAGGGTTCTGACACGGTGTTTTCCGTCTCCTCGCAAGCAGTGTGTTTTCAAACAAAGAACGGATGGTATTTCCGCGCCGCGCGGGCGGCTTCCTGCTATTTTCGAATGCCGTACAAGCGCAGCCCCGCGCTCATCGCCGGGCCACTCAGAAGGGCATAGGCAAGTGTCCCCCAGCCGATCTTCGCACCCAGCAGGAACCCACCGGAAAGCGCGATAAGCTCGATCGCGGTGCGGACCCGTCGAATCGGCCATCCGGTGCGCCGTGCGAGTCCGAGAGCCGTGCTGTCGCGTGGCCCCGCCCCAAACCGACTGGCGATATAGGTTCCCGTGCCGACCCCGACCAGGAAGATGCCGCCGAGGTAAAGCAGCCAGGGGGCAAGGATGCCTGGGGGAGTCGGTAGGTGGGGCCGGAACAGGTCAATGTAAAGACCAAGCAGCAGTGCGTTCAACACCGAGCCGATGCCAATCGGCATCCCCAAAAACGCCGCGGCGATGGTCTGGAGCAAAACACCGACCGCGATAGAGGCCTGCCCCACCGTCAGCCACGAGACGTGGGCGGCAAGCCCCAGATGAAACGCATCCCAGGGAGCGAGTCCGACCTGAGCCTGGATCATTGCGGCGAGGCCCAATCCGTACGCCAGCAGGCCTACGTTCAAAAGCAGAAAGCGTGAGGCAAAAGACCAGTTGGCGGTGACCCCGGTCGGCGCCGCCGAAGGTTCCAGCAGAGTCTGTGGCGCGGGGGGATCGCCAATGGGAGAGCGCATAGTCCCCATTATAGCGCCACAGCGCTCCGTTTGAGGAAAGACCCAGGGGACCGAACATCCCTGGTACGCTGCGGCAACGCGTCAAAATAAAAATAGACACGAATCCATATGTTTAACCGATCCCGTATCAATCAAGACGCGGCATACCGGAAAATCGCCCGCCCTTGCATGTGAGGGGTGAAAATGACTAAAAGATACCAGGAAACTGACCCATCATTCACGAAGGCTGTGACAAAGAGACCACGCCCCGGTAGTCGGACAATCAACGGCATTCCATCTGCCAACGTCGCGATACCTGCCTGGCTGCCCGATTCTGTGTAAAACGGTTGCCCGTCGTGCGGAAAAGCGGATGGCTCCGTCGAAATAAGGATTAGATTATTCGCAGCGGTTCGCAGCGGCGTTAGGATGGGGTGGATTCAATGATTCGGATTGGCATTATCGGGCTGGGCGGTATGGGCAGGGGACACGCCGGATATCTTTCCGCAGGCGAGGTTCCCGGCGCGACACTCGCGGCAATCGCCGATGTTTCGCCAGTCGCTCACGAATGGGCAAAGACCCACCTGGATGACCACGTTCGGCGGTTCGAGACCGCCGACGCGATGATGGACTCCGGCGGGATAGATGGGGTGATCGTTTCCACCCCGCACTATTACCATCCGCCGCTCGCTATCGCGGCGCTCAAGCGGGGGCTGCACGCTCTGGTGGAGAAGCCCGCTGGCGTTTACGTAAAGCAGGTCCGCGAAATGAACGAGGCCGCCGAGGCCAGCGGCAGGGTGTTTGGCATCATGTTCAATCAGCGGACCCGTGCGATACACCAGAAGGTGAAAGCGCTTGTTGAGTCCGGGGAGATCGGCGAGATTCGGCGGACCCAGTACGTTATCACCGACTGGTTCCGGAGCCAGAGCTACTATGACTCTGGAGGCTGGCGCGCGACCTGGTCGGGGGAGGGCGGCGGGGTTCTTGTCAACCAGGCCCCCCACAACCTGGACCTCTGGCAGTGGATCTGCGGGATGCCGACGCGGGTTCGGGCCTTCTGCGGCTTCGGACGATTCCATAATATTGAAGTCGAAGACGATGTCACCGCCTATGTCGAGTACGCAAACGGGGCGAACGGGGTTTTTATCACCACCACCGGCGAGGCACCCGGATCAAACTCCCTGGAGATCATCGGCGACCGTGGGCGATTGAGAATGGAGGGGAACACGGTGACGTTCTGGCGGACCGCGCAGCCCGTCGGGGAGTTTCTGCGAACGTCGCCGACCGGTTTTGCCAAACCGGAAACCTGGAAATGTGACATTCCGGTTCCCGGTGGGGAAGCAAATGAGCACCGCACCATCACGCGCAACTGGGTGGCTGCGATCTCCGAAGGGAAGCCGCTTCTGGCGCAGGGAACGGAAGGTATCCACGGCGTCCAGCTTGCCAATGCGATGCTGCTTTCCGCCTGGACCGATGACTGGGCTGCGGTCCCGACCGACGAGGAGCGGTTTTATCAACTCCTTCAGGAAAAGATCGCCGCCTCCACTTTCCAGAAGCAGAGCGATGGCAAGGCGCTGGACTTCACTGGCACGTTCTGACTGACAAAACTCAGCCGTACCCCCGCGCAGGGGTACGGCTGAATCTTACTCGCTCTCCTTGAGCAGAAAACGGTTCGAGATCGCCTTGAACGAGAGGCGACCACCCAGCGCGGTGCTGAAGGTTTCGGCACGCGGTCGGATAACGATACCCTCCCGCTCGCTCGTGGTGTTCGGATACTTACCCTCGGCGAGCTTCAGCAGTGTCTCCTGATCGTATGCAAACGCCTCCCCCGTTTCGAGGGTCTCCACGGCGGGAAGGTTTGCCTGGGCGAGAAACGCCCGCGCCTCGTCGTGGTTCAGGTACCGAGCCGCCACGGAATCGTAGACGTTGAAAACAAAGAGACTTGTTTCCTTCAGACCGAGCCGGTTTTTCTGGATACCCGGCCCGACGATCTCTCCCTGGATCGCATATTGCGGCTGACTCCGAAGCGCGGCTTCGATATTGTATTTGCGCGCCATCTGCCAGTACCGGTTTTCGCCGTCCAGGATGCTCTGGTTCCGACCAC
The DNA here is from genome assembly GCA_014380815.1 of Armatimonadota bacterium. Classification (GTDB taxonomy): domain Bacteria; phylum Armatimonadota; class Armatimonadia; order Armatimonadales; family Armatimonadaceae; genus JACMJB01. The sequence goes on along the minus strand of JACMJB010000287.1, from coordinate 3,507 downwards.
AGGCGTGGAATGTATTGTCCTTCAGGTCGAGGCAGTAAGTCGCCGACGTGCCATCATATTTGAGGGTAATGGCATAGGGCCTGCCTCGGAGTTCCTCGAGAAGCTCGGGAAGACTTTGCACCCGCATCTCGTCGGTCTTAGGCACAAACGCGGGAAAGGGCGCACGCCAGTCGCCCATACCGGTCGGAACCGGTGGCTCGTACTTCTCGACCCCCAGCGCCGCGGTGACATCGTCGCCCGCAAGCGCCCCGGCGAGGTCGGAGAACGCTGCGAGCGGCAGGAACAGGCCCTGTGACAACGCGCCTCGAAGCCGCATCGTACGGATGCGGAACTTTTCCGGGCGCACAGGGGAGTCTGTCTGCGGGACGGCACCACTTTCCTCGGCGCTTTTCGGCCTGGGTGTCCACAAAAACCGGAAGATCTCGGTATCCGGCGGAATACTGTCAATCTCCAGATAGACGCCCATCTCGCCCACGCGAAACTCGTCTTTCTTGGTGACGCACTGCCACCCGTTGATTCTCACCAGTTCGATCGCATCCGCATTCTCAATCGGCAAAACTTCCAGAACCTGCTGAACGGATGCCAGTTTTCGTTCCATATCTAGGTAACCTCCCTGTTTCTGTCGTACGCGGCCGGTTATCTGCTAAATCGAAGCACGTATTGAGGAATGGTACGTGGCGACCCTTTCGGCAGATAACGGACGGTGGACAAACCTCCGTTTCCGTTCGCGATCACCACCACCACCGGAACCGAAGAATCCGAACTGCTGAACGACAAGCTCCGGACCGGCCCCTGACCATCGCGGAGTCCTGCCTGGTAGGCGCTCCCTCCCGTCAATACGCCCTCCACCCTCTGTTCCTCCTGCAGCGCCTGCAGGTCGAGGCCGGGATCGAAAGGGGCGACTGTCTTTGTGGTCAGTGTGATCCCGGTTCCCAGTGCGTCCGCAGATAACGGGACGGTTTCCCCCTGCCGGACGTACCGCTCAATGTCCCGCGAGATGTCATACTTCGCGTACTTCAGAAGGGCGGTTTTCATCGCGGATTCGGGTCGGAGCCGGGGAGTTCGGGCCGCATTCCGGCGAAGGTCATACAGAACATCATCCAGGGAACGACGACCCCCAGTGGAATTCCGAATCACGGCGTTCCAGCGAAGCGCCAGCAGTTCGCCGCGCAGGTAGGGCAGCCTGCCGACCGCATCGCTGGTAAAGAATTCTGCTTCGACCCGGCGGTTGGACGCTCCGCGGACCGGCGAAAGGCAGTAGTCCCGAATCCGGTCATTCAAAGCGGCGACATACTCGTTTCGGGTGACCAGACCCGACTGCAGGAGCAGCCGATGGGCGTAGTATTCGGTGAACCCCTCGCCGAACCACGAGTGGCGCTCCTGTGGCTCGGGGAACTGCCCTTCCTGGCTGAGTCTCAGCGGATTCCAGGTATGGAAAAGCTCATGCGCCAGAAGCTGCTTTAAGCCGGGGATCGCCATCAGTTCCACGTCTTTGTCGGCATAGGCCGCAATGGAGTTGGTCAGACCGGTGCCCAGGTAATTCTTTCCCGGCTCCTGGGTCGGGGTCAAGGTGATCAAAAAAGCGGGAAAGGAATCGTCTTTCCAGAACCGGCGTTCCGCGGAGACGATCCGGCGAGCCAGATCCGAAAACTGGGCGTCGGTGAATCGCCACTTGCCTCTCAGAGCGAGGGTCACCGGGCGCTCTCGTACCGAGACAACGCGAATCCGGTAGTCGCCGCCGACGTAGACCGCAGTCTGAAGCTGGCTGAGGGTCGCGGTGAACGCGCGCGTTTTGCTCGGGCGTCCGGTCCCGAAGCTGTCTGCCTGTGTCCAGTTCCGGGGGATCTCCCAGCGGAAGGTGACCGGGCGACGCATCTCCGGGTCCCATTCCGGCGTGACCAGAAAACCAGCACCGATCAGGGTAAAGCCGTTTTCGGAGAGGGAGGGACGGAAGATGTTTTTGGAGAAATCCTTCTCCCAATCCTGCTGAACGGTATAGCGAAGGCGGACCACTGCCCCCGGGTTGCACTCGATGCTTTTTCGGTCGGGCAGGCTGGTTCCGGAGAGCGTAGTGTTTGGCGAAAGAGCCTGAAGGTCGCTCACGCCGCGGTACAGTTTTTCCTGCCCGCCCCACGAGGAGGGCAGGACCAGTGTCTCGTGCCCGGTATCGCTGCCCTTGAAGGAAAGTTCGACCTCAAGAGCGGATCGGCCCTGCGTATCCGTAAACGGTCTCAGGATCATTCGCAGCCCTCTGGCAGTTGCCGCCGCCGCGGTTGTTGTCGGCTCTGCCCGGTCGGGCGCGCCGAGGAGAAGCAGAACCAGCAAGAGGAGGGGGGAGACCCATCCCGCTGCTCGCCGAGCGATCTGAGACGCGTGTGTAGCGACCGTAGTCATGTTCACTTTGAGGGTACACCGATTCGGCCTTCTTCAATCGGGGATGCCGCGGTCAGCGGATGGGAGAGGAACCTATCCATCGCAAAACGGGTAAGTAACAGACATGCCTGTTTTCCAAACCGGAGGTGGGGCCCGTCCGCTCTCCTCCCCCTCCACACGGACCGCATGGGGATTCACCCTGATCGAACTGCTGGTCGTGATCGCGATCATTTCGATCCTTGCCGCCATTCTGTTTCCCGTTTTTGCTCAGGCGAGAGAAAAAGCACGCCAAGCCGCCTGTCAGAGCAATCTTCGGCAGGTCGGTCTGGCGTTTCGGCTGTACACGCAGGACTACGATGAGACGCTGCCGGACCGCCGCGACCTTAAAGCCTCGTTGCCGGGTGGTTACCAGCCCTGGGGAGCCGCTGCCTGGCCCACCTCAGACCCGCGCGGCGGCTGGGCGATCCCGTTGCTGGACCCCTATGTCAAGAATACCGGGATCTGGAACTGTCCCAGTGTCGCCGGCTCACCTCTTGGCGAGGCACCGCAGGTTCTCCAAACGACGGCAGACGGCAGGGAGTGCCGCTACTGGCTATGGCGCTACGATAAACCCGCCGATCCGCTTGCCCCGGTCCCGCTGGACAATTTTTGGGGCAAAACCGAGGAGACAGCGGCGGACGACCTGCGCCAGGCCGCACTCGCGGACCCGGTGGTTTCGCGGACGCTGAACCCACCAATCCCCAGCGGGGGCGCGGAGGTCGAAATCGTACTTGATCCGTACTTCCCGCGAACGATTCCCACGGTCACTCCGGCACTGAAGGGGCGATCTGTCCATGGGGGGGGACGCAATCGCCTGTTTCTCGATGGTCACGTCAAATGGCTGCGGGACGTCCGCACCGGGTAGAGGGCTGCGAAGGCGACCTTACACTTGTAGCTCCAGCCGGTTGGCGGACGCCTGAAGGTCCGCAAGGACGTGGGCGATATGCAGGTCTTGTTCGATGCCCAGTTCGGCAGCCCCTTGAAGAATGTCGTCGCGGGAAACGGCGCGGGCAAAACCCTTGTCTTTGAGCTTCTTTTTCACGGATGCCACATCCACCTCGGCGATCTTGCGTGAAGGGCGGACATAGGCCACGG
>JACMJB010000286.1 GCA_014380815.1 Armatimonadota bacterium | reverse complement strand
TGGGCGATCTGCTCTTCACCCTGGTGAATGTCGCACGGCGACTAAAGATAGACCCGGAGGAGGCGCTTCGGGGGCAGGTCAAGCGGTTCTCACGACGCTTCCGCCATATCGAGGCGCGGGCGGCGGAACAGAAGAAAAACGTGGATGCGCTGACACTTCCGGAGATGGAGATCTTCTGGCAGGAGGCCAAGGCGCAGGAAGAGTAGTACCCAGATGAACATACGTCGGAACGCACAACAGCGGATTTTTGCAGCGACCCTAGCCACCGCCTTCGGGCTGGTGTCGGGAGTGGCCCTTCTCGCGCCGCTCTCGGCGGCGGCGCGGCAAAGCGGTTCGATCTACCGGAGTGACCGCTTTGGAAACCCCCTGCCGGGCGGCACGCAGGATAGCTTCGTCGGCAATCGGGCCGTGGATCGGACCGCCGATAACCGTCTGGAAGCGACATTCTCCACCGACCGAGCACAGTACCGCGAGGGGCAGTCCGTGCAGATCCGGCTCAGCCAAGAGAACCTGCTGGACCGCGAGCAGCCGCTGGCGATCCCGGGAAACTCGCTGTATGAGGTAACGATTCGAGAGAATCGCACCCGACGCGTCGTTTGGAGCCGACAGGTCAGTCCGCCGCGCGGCGGCACATCGTTTCGTCGGCGGGAGGTGAAGCGCTGGACCGAGACCTGGGATCCCAGCGATGTCCGCATCGGGTCGGCAGGCGGCGGTGGCTACACGGTTGAGGCACGACTTTATCCTCACCGGCTTCTGACGACCCAGGTCACCGTGTCCGGTTCCAATAACGGGGGCAATGGCGGCGAAAACGGCGACTATCGTCTGAGCGCCCTGCTAGCCACAGGCAATCCTCGGATTCGCAGCGGCGATACGGCGACCTTGTTGTATACCGTAACGAATACGGGCCGCGAACGCCGCACCTACCGCTTCTCCTCCGGTAAGCAGTTCGACATGGAGGCCGTTCGCGTGGACGTCCGGGCACCGCGCGGCGGGAATCGCGGCTACGGCGGCGGCGGTGGAAGGCAGCGCCTTGCCTGGCGGCTTTCCGACGATGAGTTCTACACACAGGCACTCACCGAGTTCGCGCTCAGTCCCAATCAGCGGCGCACCTTCACGGCTCGCTGGCGCACGGATCGGAACTTGCCGAGCGGCACCTACGAGGTCACCGCCTACCTCACTCCACTCAGGGGTGAGCGAATCGCAGCGGCGACAGCCCGCGTGATCGTCAGAAATGACCGCTCGGACGATTGAGGGACCACGGCGCGGGCGGCTGTGAAAGCCGCCCGCGCCATAGCTGACGTTTGACGGGTGAAGCCTGGAGAGAATTCAAACTGGGATGCCCAAAATGGGTAAGTAAAGGGTGAACCGCTGATGCCGGGCACAATGACAGGAGAGACCGCATGCAGACTTATTCGCCGATCCCTTCGCAGCCACCGCTCCCCCCGCCTCCGCACAATGCTTATTTAGCCATTGCGGACGGCTCCCAACTCGTGTTTCTTCGGCCTCAACTGCACCGGATCGTCGCCATTCTCGTGCTGGTCTTTGCGGGGCCGACCGCCCTGGCCGGATTGGTCTTCTTTCTGCGGTTCTTGTTCCGCCATCAGTCCGTGGGCTTGGCGGTAAATTTTTTCATGAGCATCTTCTCCATTCTTGCGTCGCTCTGGGCGATAAAGACCTTGGCACCCTGCAGCTTGCGGATTGATCTTCGCTCCCAGACCTACGAGTACATTCTTGGCTGGAGCTTTGCGCAAACCCGTCGCGCAGGCCCGGTGTTCGAGATGCGAGGCGTGTATCAGGAGGTCGTCGAGGTCGCGGACTCCAACGATGAATACTGTGTCCGTATCGCCCTGCCGCGTCTGCGGGGGCAGCGCAGATCCAAGGAGAGCGATCCCCAAGTCGGGCAGGGGGGGACCCGGGAAACCGCCGCCATGATACAGTGGCAGATTGCCTCAATGCTGGGAATCCCGGTCATCGCCGCGCGACCACCCGACTGAGTACGGGGGGGCGTGCGGCGCGTGGGCGTGGTTGCCCTTCCCGCGTCAACTCTGGTACAATACCCTCGTTTGCCGCGCCTTCCCGACGCACGTTTTCCTGGAAGCGCGGTTTCCTTTTGTGTAAACCCAACCACACATCTGCACCTCCGCGATTACGGAACCTGTAATTCGTGATCGGATTACCCGCTGAAGGAGTTTGAGTACCCACCATGGCGACACAGAAGCGCGTCTGGCTCTTCAATGAGGGCAACGCCTCGATGCGCGACCTTCTGGGCGGCAAAGGCGCGAACCTTTCCGAGATGAGCAATATCGGCCTGCCCGTCCCCCCCGGTTTCACTATCACCACCGAAGTCTGTAACGATTACTATGCCGAAGGCGGCTTCCCATCCGGATTGATGGACGAGATCAAGACCGCGCTTTCCACTGTCGAGCAACAGCTTGGCAAAAAGCTCGGCGACCCGGCCAATCCTCTGCTTCTTTCTGTCCGCTCCGGCGCGAAGTTCTCCATGCCCGGCATGATGGATACGGTTCTGAACCTTGGCTTGAACGACGAGACCGCGGCTTCCCTGATTAAGTCCACCGGCAACGCCCGTTTCGTGTACGACTCCTACCGCCGCCTGATCATGATGCTTTCCGATGTTGCCTTCTCCAGCGACACCAACCATTTGAGCAAGCATGACTTCGAGCACATGTTCCGCGACATGAAGGCCGAGCTCGGCGTCACCGACGACCTTCAAGTCGGCGCGGACAGCCTGAAGGAACTCTGCGACCGCTACAAGGCGCATGTCAAGGCACAGACCGGGCGCGAGTTCCCGCAGGATGTTACCGAGCAGCTGCAGGCTTCCGTCGAGGCAGTGTTCCGATCCTGGAACAACGAGCGAGCGAAGATCTATCGCGCCAAGGAGCATATTCCCGACGAGATCGGCACTGCCGTAAACGTCCAGGCGATGGTTTTCGGCAACATGGGCGATGACTGTGGTACCGGCGTTGCGTTTACCCGCGATGCCTCGGTGGGCACCCGGGAGGTCTTCGGCGAATACCTGATGAACGCGCAGGGCGAGGACGTGGTTGCCGGTGTCCGCACGCCGGAACCGATCTCCGATCTGCAGAAGCAAAACCCCGCGATCTACGACGAATTCGACAAGATTTGTAACGGCCTCGAAGACCATTACAAGGATATGATGGACATCGAGTTCACCATCGAGCATGGCAAGCTGTTCATCCTGCAGTGCCGGTCCGGCAAGCGCACCGGCCCCGCCGCCGTGAAGATCGCGGTGGACATGGTGCATGAGGGCCGGATCACCAAGGAGGAGGCGGTCACCCGCGTCAGCCCCGATCTGCTGGACCAGTGCCTCCATCCGATCATCGCACCGGGCACCAAGTACGACGTGCTCGCCAAGGGCCTGCCCGCCGGACCGGGAGCGGCGGCGGGTATCGCCGTCTTCTCGGCAGAGCGCGCCGCGGAACTCGGCAAGGGCGGCAAGAACCAGAAAGTCATCCTGGTCCGCGCGGATACCTCCCCCGACGACCTCAAGGGCATGCTTGCTGCTGAGGGCGTTCTGACCGAGCGCGGCGGAATGACCTCGCATGCCGCCCTGGTTGCCCGTGGCTTCGGCATTCCTACCGTTGCGGGCTGCGCCGCGATCCGCGTCGGCGACGATTCGTTCACGGTCGGTGGTGTCACGGTCAAGGAGGGAGACCCGATCTCCCTGAACGGAACGCTGGGCGAGGTCATCCTGGGAACGGTCCCGGTCGTGGACCCCGAAATGACCGGCGAGTTCGGCGAGTTCCTGAGCTACGCGGACGCGGTACGGACGCTGGGTGTCCGCACGAATGCCGATACGCCGGAAGACACCCGTCTCGCCATCAAGCTGGGAGCGGAAGGCATCGGCCTTTGCCGCACCGAGCACATGTTCTTCGAGGGAGCGCGCCGCCCGGTCGTCCAGGCCATGATCCTGGCGGAGAACGATACAGAGCGCCAGGGGCCGATTGACGAACTGCTCGTCTTCCAGCGCGAAGACTTCAAGGGCATCTTCGAGGCGCTGGAAGGCCGACCGGCCACGATCCGCTTGATTGATCCGCCGCTCCATGAGTTCCTGCCGTCTCTGGAATCGCTGATCGAGGAGACCGCGACCCTCAGGGCGCAGGGCAAGACGGATGCCGAGAAGGAGAAGCTGCTGACCGCTGTCAAGTCGCTGCACGAGATCAACCCGATGCTCGGCCTGCGCGGCTGCCGCCTCTCCATCGTCTTCCCGCAGATCGTCGCCATGCAGACCCGAGCCATTCTGGAGGGAGCGGCACTGGTCATCAAAGCAGGCGGGGAGGCACACCCGGAGATCATGATTCCACTGGTCGCGCATGTCAACGAACTGCGCGTCGTTCAGGAAGACCTGGAGAAGACCGCCAAGGCTGTCGAGGCCGAGCAGGGGATTTCGATCCCTTACACGTTCGGGACGATGATCGAGATCCCGCGCGCGGCCCTGACCGCCGACGAGATCGCGCCATACACCTCGTTCTTCTCGTTCGGCACCAACGACCTGACCCAGACGACCTTCGGCTTCTCGCGGGATGACTCGGACAAGTTCCTGACGGTCTATAAAGACCGCAAGATCCTGCCCGGCGATCCGTTCGAGAGCATTGACCAGACCGGGGTCGGTCAGTTGATGGAGATTGCCGTTGAGAAGGCCAAGCGCGTTCGCCCCGACATCAAGCTCGGCATCTGCGGCGAGCACGGCGGCGAAGCGCGTTCCATCGCCTTCTGCCACAAGATCGGCCTCAACTACGTCTCCTGCTCCCCCTACCGTGTGCCCATCGCCCGACTCGCCGCCGCCCAGGCGGCACTCGGCAAGGGTATCGCGGATAAGTAG
>JACMJB010000285.1 GCA_014380815.1 Armatimonadota bacterium | reverse complement strand
TTCGACAGTACCAGATTTTAGTTTTTCCGTGGTACGATAGTGCCAGCGCAGAGGGCGCGTCCGGGTCCGCGGGCAGGGTTGAACCCACCTCATTTTACTTGTTTCCAGCAGCTAACCTTTGTGCAGCCTGCACGCGGACCACAGGCAGAACGCATGGAGGTTTGTATTATGTCTCAGTCTCTGCCGGAACGCCCCAGCCTTGAGCATTTGAAAGCTCAGGCCAAAGACCTGCTTGCCGCGTATCGCGCGGATGATCCCGCTGCCGTGGCGCGTGTCCGTCCTTTCTTCCCCGCGACATTTTCTGTCGGTCTCAGCGAGGCGCAGCTTGTTCTGGCCCGCGAATATGGCTTTGAAAGCTGGGCGAAGCTGAAAGCGCAGGTGGCGCTTTCCGCCAGTGCCTCCAGCCCCACCGAACGTGCGGACCGACTCGCCGAGGCGTCAACGAACGGTCAGCAGGAGGCGGTTTTGTTGCTTTTTACCTCAGAACCGGGCCTGGCGAAGGCGACTCTCGCTGCCGCCTGCGCGACCGGCGACACGGACGCCGTAGAGGCATTTCTTGCGGCGGACCCGGTACTCCTCAATGCTAAAGTCGGTCCAAGGGGCTGGGAGCCGCTGCTTTATGTCTGCTACTCCTGCCTGCTGAAAGAGGCGGACTATCGTCCGCGCCTGGTGGCGACGGCGCGGCTTCTGCTGGACCGTGGCGCCGACCCGAACGCCCACTGGCTGAACCCGGAGTGGGACGACTGCCCGGAGTCCTGTCTGTACGGCGCGACGGGTGTCAATGACTGCCCCACGCTCGCCGAGATGCTGCTCAAAGCCGGGGCAGACCCGAACGATAACGAGTCGCTGTATCATTCCACAGAACTGCCCACACCGGACTGCATGAAAATATTGCTGCGGTACGGGGCGGATGTGACGGCACAGAACAATGCCCTGGCGCATCTGCTGGACCGGGAAGCGCCAGACTGGCTGCCGCTGATGCTCGGGGCGGCCCAGGACCCGGCGCAGATACCGCCCGTTCTTCCGCATGCGCTGCGGCGGGGACGGAGCGCGGAGGTTTTCCGGCTGCTGATCGAGTCCGGGATGCCGCTCGATACCCCGAATGAGGGCGGGCTGACACCGTACCAATCCGCGACCCGTCTGGGGCGAGAGGATGTTGCCGTGATGCTGGCGGCGGCAGGCGCGGACACAACCCTGACACCCGCCGACACGATTCTGGGGCGTCTGGCACGGGGCGAGAAAGTCGCGCCGGAGGACATCACGCCGGAAGTGATTCAAATTATCGATGCGGAGCCGACAGCGGAACTGGTGCGTCAGGCGGAGCGCGGCAACACCGCGGTTCTCGAAGCGCTGCTTGCGGCGGGGGCGAATCCCAATGTCTGCGACAGCCACACCACTCCGCTGCACCTGCCCGCGTCAAACGGCGACCTGCAGACGGTTCGCTTACTTCTGCGCTATGGGGCGGACCCGACTTTGGAGGACCTGGTGCATAAGGGGCACGCGGTCGGCTGGGCATGCTTTGGCTCGGAGAACTTGAAGACAACATCGCCGGAAACCTACGTTCAGGTTGTCGAAGAGCTTCTGGATGCGGGCGGTACGGTTCCCGAGACCGCCTGGGGAAGCCCCGAGGTTCAGGCAGTTCTGGTCCGGCGCGGCGCGAAACCCGCTTAGAGCAATCCCCACGAGACTTGTGTGTCGGCTGCGGACTCTCACCCCCCGGCCCCCTCTCTCGCAAGCGAACGAGGGGGAGTCTAAAGGCAAAGCGTCTGCGGCTTCGC
>JACMJB010000049.1 GCA_014380815.1 Armatimonadota bacterium | reverse complement strand
GTGGAGACCTGGCAAATACCGCCGCCCGGTCCGGGCACCACCTGACCATCCTGATAAGTAGGAGCGTCCCGGAAACCCAGGCGCGGCGTTCGCGGTCCGACAATGTCGTTGTAGGAGAAGGTTTCGCCCGGCGCGAGGATTGTCCCGTTGATATGTGAGGAGGCTAGCTCGATGTTGTGCCGCCGGTTTGACGACGACGAGCCGTAGTGCGTAGTGAACAGGTGATCCCTGGTGCTGGGATAGGCCGGGTCCAGAGTGACCAGCGGATGCCGCACCTGTTCCAGCATCTCGGCGGTAACAGCGGGAGCCTCTTCCGTGACCACAAGCGTTGCCGCACCGCCATCGCGCAAACTGGGGACGCCGTTTAGAAGAAGCGCGGCCTTCGTCGCGACGGCATCCAGGCGAACGCCCTTTTGTTCCGGTGAGACGATCTGGATTTCGCCGTTCTCGCCGACCTTGCCGCGCGCGTTTTTCGGCTCGACATGCACGATCTTGCCGATCCGAACGATCTGCTTCTCCAGCATCGCCTCATTCAGGCGGAACTCCGGTTCGATCGCCACATCCCGTTCGCGCTGGCCGTAGACGACCCGCTCCCACCAGGATTCATCCTTGCCCACGGCGATCGCTTTTGCCAGCGAGCCGTCCATATCGAAGCGGCCCCCCGCCTCTGCCAGCGAGAGGTTCCAGGTGCGGCCCGACTGCGGCGCTTTCAAGGTGACCGCCTTGCCCGACTGGGTCCGCGCCCACGCCCGCAACTTCTCCCGCGCTTCGTCCTCGCTCAGGCCACCCACCGCAACTCCGGCGACCCGCACACCAGGCACGATCCGCGAACGGTCCCCCTGTCCGGCGGCGCGGGCTGCAACGGCAACCCCTGCCGCCGTGGCGCCGACACCAAGAAGCGAGGTGAGCAGGACCGCGGTCACGCGCCGTGAACGATTGCCAGTCCGCGTCGGTGCGGCGGCAGGAAATGTCTGCGATGTTTCGGAGGTTGTCTGCACGGTTTACAGCCTGCTGTCTAGGTGGATTGGGTCCGGCTTTTACGCCCGCTTAGATTAGAAGCAGGAGGGACCGTAAAGGTTTCAACGCGAATCGGAGGGCAACGGTGACACGCGGCTCGGTACCGTGTGGACAGAGCCTATTTTACACCGAAACCGGCAAGGTTTCGAAAATCTTCTCAAACGACCGCTTCAATATCTTCCGGCTCCCAGTCGCGGACCGGGACAGGCCCGGTGGCCCGGTGCCCGGCGGCAGGGGTGTTCCCCTGCGAATCCAAAGAGGGATTCAGCAGAAAATGGCCCGCCGCCTGCTCCTGACCCTGACCTTCTTGATGTTCCAATCGCTCCAGACGCGCGCGCAGAGCGTCAATCTCGGTCAGTAATCTTCCGACCAGCTCTCCCTGCGGGTCCGCGGAGTTCAGCGCCTGATCCATTACAGCGGGCTGCTGAGGCGGAGTCGGCACACGGTGCGGCGCCAGGTTTTGATCCAGGTATACGCCGTCGCGCTTCACGATCTTGGCGGGGATACCGACGGCGGTGGAGTTGGCGGGAATGTCCCGTGTCACGACGGCATTCGCGCCGATGCGCGCGTTGTCGCCGATAGTGATCGCCCCGATCAGCTTCGCTCCCATGCCGATCAGGACATTGCTGCCGACGGTGGGGTGGCGCTTCTCCTTTTGCAGACTGGTCCCGCCGAGCGTCACCTGATGGTACATCAGAACGTCGTCGCCGACCTCCGCCGTTTCTCCGATCACCACCCCCATCCCGTGGTCAATGAAGAAACGCCGTCCAATTGTCGCCCCAGGATGAATCTCGATCCCGGTGCAGAAGCGCGCCCACTGAGACTGCGCCCGCGCCAGTGTCTTGAAGTTCTTGGTCCATAGCCAGTGCGCGGTCCGGTGAGAAAGGATCGCCCACAGACCCGCGTAGGTCATTACCTCCCATAGATTACGGGCGGCGGGGTCTTTTCGGAAAACGGTCTGGATGTCTTCGCGCAGTCGGTTTAGCATGCTTTAAATCCGCTGATGATCCAACAGCGATACCCGTGTCAAAAACAATCGGTTCCAAGAAGGCAGAAACCTCGCCTGGTGATGCGTCACAAGCCTAGTATAGCCGCTCAGAACGCCACCGAAAAGCGCCTCGCGAAAGAATAATTCGGCTTTCGCGTAACCAAACGGGTCCCCGATGACACTAGCTGCTGGAGGAAAGAAGCTAGTTGGGCGAAGCGAACAACACCCTGGAGGACCGGACGGCCTATGCGGAAGCTCGCGATGAGACCCTGGTGATCGCGGCGCTGCTGGGGGGACTGACCGCCTTCGACGAACTGGTGCGACGCTATCGGCAGGCAGTGACCTTTGTGGCGCGGCAGGTGCTCGGTGGCGGCGGCATTGGAGCCGCCGAAGACATCGCGCAGGACGTCTTCCTGATTGCTTTCCAATCGCTGCCCAGCCTGGAGGAACCGGCAAAATTCGCGGGCTGGCTCTATGCTATCACCCGGCACCGTGCCCGCCGGATCGCGATGCGGGAGCGGCGAACCCTACCCACGGAAGGCACCGACCTGGAGCGGCTTTCGGAGGCCCGGCGCCCTGACCACGAGGCCGCTGCCGCCGACCCCGCGCAGTATTGGGAGCGACAGAGTCAAAAACAGGAGGTCTGGGACGCTCTGGAGCGGCTTCCGTCCGAACACCGCGAAGTGCTGTATCTCCACTACTGCGAGGAGTGGCCTCTGGCGCGGATTGCTGCGTTCCTGTCTCTCCCCGAAACCACGATCAAAGGGCGACTGCACCGGTCCCGCGATGCTTTCCGCCGACTTCTCACCGGCACCATCACTACCACGAAAGGGTAATCGAACATGAGCTTGAACGACGAATCCATGACCGAGGTCCGGCGAATCCGCCGTATGCTGAAGCAGATGTACCGCCTTGCGGAGCACTCCAGCCTGACGGGGGCGCTTTCCGGGGGAGCCGTGGACGCGGTATCGCAGTACAACGCGATCCTGAAGCGTCTGGGAGAACTGGCGGTGGTATCGGGGACGCTGTTTCCCGTGCTGCCGGAAGACGCCTCCTTCGACCGGCTGGGGGTGGCGAGCCGACTGCTGGAAGGCTACCTGGAAGAGGAAACGCCTGAAACAGAGGGGCGAGGGGCAGCGGGTCATAACATTGTGATCGGAAATATTGGAGGACTGGAGGATCTGAAGGATCTGGGACGCATGGTTCGTGAGAACCTGCCGGAGTTTCTGCGCAAGCGAACCTCCAGCGATGCCCCCGAGGTTCCCGGTGAGCCGCCCACACCACCTACACCGCCCTCCGGTGATCCCGCCTTCCCGAACGCCGCAGCGCGTGAGGAAGCGCCGATCCCGATGCCTGATCTTTCCCGCTGATTTTGCGATTTCGCCCTTTTGGAGATACCGAACATGCCGCCAGCAGCCAACAACCGATCCCGCAGGTTCACGACCGAGTGCCCGGTCATTGCCGCCAAAGAAGACGCCCCGTTGCGCGTCTCGGACATCACCGGCAGCCGGTATGTCCGCCTCGATACCTCCTCCTCCCGAAAGCGTCAGGGGATGCGTTTCGGCTGGTATGATGCGGGCGTTCTTGCGCTGTTTATCGCCTCGACAGCCGCAGCGGCAGCGTGCCTCCTGCAGGGCTAGCTCAGGGCAGGAATCTCGATCTCCTCGATCCGGACGCGCCGTTTCTCGGAGGCGGAACGGCGCAGTGCCTCGACGACACGGGCCTGCGCCGCGCCGTCCTCGCCGGGCCAGAGAGACTTTGCCTGGTCGCGGAGGCAGTCGGTAAAATGCTCGACCTGCCGCGCGTACTGATCGCAGTGGGGGAACGGCTCCGTGTGCGGAGAGTCCCCGATTCGCACCGAAAGCGTGACGCCGCTGTCTCCGACCTGGAAGGCTCGCTCCGTGACTGCGATCCCTCCCGTGCCGATGATCTCCAGCCGGGTCTGGAACGCCTGATCGAAACCGCCGACGATGCTTGCGACCCGGTCACCGGAAAACTCCAGAATCGCCGAGGTGCGAAGATCCACGCCCGTTTGCGCATCCAGTGCCGCCGCCGCGTACACCGCCACCGGCTCCGCACCGAAATAGAGCCGGGCGGCATTTACCGGATAGACGCCTACATCCAGCAGTGCCCCGCCCCCTTGAGCAGGATTCCAGCGGATATTATCGTAGTTCGACCGGTCCGCGAGGTAGGAGCACGCCCCGTGGATATGGACAGGAGCGCCGATCTCGCCACAGGCGATCCTCTCCCGCAGCCGCAGGTGCTGCGGGTGGTGCCGGTACATAAAGCCCTCCTGCAGGCGCAGTCCGGCTTGCCGGGCGGCGTTCGCCATTTGGGCGGCGTCGGCATAGGAAAGGGCGGCGGGTTTATCGCAGAGAACATGCTTCCCCGCCGCCAGCGCCCGCAGGGTCCACTCCCGGTGCAGATCGTTTGGCAGGGGAATATACACGGCGTCAATCCTGGGGTCTTCCAGCAACGCCTCGTAAGAGCCGTAGGCGTGGGGGATACCGTGTCTCGTCGCCATGAGGGCCGCCTTCTCAAGGGATCGCGAGGCGATTGCCGCCAGCGTACTCCCCGCTGCCGCTGAGAAGGCGGGGACCATCCGCCGCTCGAACACGCGTGCACAGCCCAGCACTCCCCAGCGAACCGGTCGCTCCGTTTCCATATAAAATGGTCCTTCTTACGCGCTCTTATGCGTTTTTGACAGCGGCAATCATCGCCTGGGTTCCCAGTTCGCCGTTGCCGATGGCGGCATCTCGTGTCTGTTCGAAGTGCCCAAGGACGAGCCGCAGTCCTGGGAGCGAAAGGCCCATCGCTTCTGCCGCTTCGAGAGCGAGCCGGAGGTCCTTGATCTGATGGGCGATCTTGAAGCCGGGCGCGTTGTCCGCGCGGACCATGCGCGGACCCAGATTCGACCAGGCCCACGACCCCGCCGCGCCCGCCCCGACCGCCTCTAACACCGCCTCGATATCTACCCCCGCGGCCCCGGCGTAGACCAGCCCCTCGCAGACCGCTTCGAGATTCAGCGCACCGACGATCTGATTGACCAGCTTGGTGGTCTGACCGGACCCGACCGCCTCCCCGCAGTGGACGATTTTCCCGCCCATCGTCTGGAAGACCGGTCGCAGTGCCTCCAAAGACCCCGTGAGACCGCCCGCCATGATGGAGAGAGTCCCCGCCTGCGCGCCGATGGTGCCGCCGGAAACCGGCGCATCCACAAAGCCCGCCCCGCTTGCGGCGAGTGCCCCGGCGATCCGCCGAACACAATCCGCGCCCACTGTGCTCATATCCGTGCAGAGAAGGCCAGGATGGCCCACCTCGCAGATGCCGTCCTTCCCCAGGTAAACCTGCTCGACATCCGGTACATCCGGCACCATGGTGATAACGACATCCGCTTGCTCGGCGACCGCGCGGGGCGTTTGGGCGACCATCGCGCCGATTTCGGCGGCAAGCGCCTCCGCTTTCGCGCGGGTGCGGTTCTGCAGGATCAAGGAGGACGCGATTCCCGACCCCGCAAGGTTCCGCGCCATCGGTTCGCCCATGAGGCCCAGCCCGATAAATCCTACACGCATCGTTATGCCCTCTCCATCTTCGCGATAATGCCACGGATGACTCCCTGGAGCCAGCGGGGCGTTCCCTGGGGCGGTGTCGCGGTAAACGCCTTGAGATCAGGCAGCAGCGCACGGTCATTGCGTTCCCCGATTGCCTCGGCTGCGGAGCGGGCGAACAGCGAGTCTTTGGAGCGGAGCGCCTCCCGCAGGACCGCCGTACTTTTGGGTTCGGCAGCGGGCAGAGCGCCCATCGCCTCCAGCGCCGCTCGCCGGACCTCCCGTGATTTGGATACCGCCCCCCACGTGGTAACCAGGATCGGTGTGCCGATCTCGGGCTTGTTTCCGGCGAGGGCCGCGAACGCCGCCTTACGGATCACCTCGCCGCGCGAGTCCATTCGGGCAGCCTTTTGCAAAAGATCGAGATTTGCGTTCGCATCCCATGCGCCCAGCGTCTCCACGGCAGCGGCGACGACCCCGTAGGGAGCACCGGTGTCGCCCACGAAACTTCGCAGCAGGGCGGTGTCCTCCTGCGTTTTGGTCAGATTTCCCAGCGCCAGGATCGCCTCTGTGCGGCGATCCTGCGCAATACCGTCGTTCTCAAAGCCGGGACGCGCACTCAGTTCGCGCAGCAGAGGGCGCAGGCTTTCCCGCTTCAGATCGCTGAGCGGGGTGAGATCTCCCAGAGCGGCAAACGCTTTCTGGTCCGCTCGCAGCGTCTCCGCAGCCAGTGCGACGGTCACATCAGAGATCGGACCGTTTTTCGGATCGAGCAGACGCCTCATCGCCAGGGTGCGATCGCCGCCGTTCGGGGCAAACTGGAGGATCGCGGGAAGCTCGCGGGTGGACCATTGCTGAGTCGGTATCTCGCGCAGAAAGTCGTGGTCGGGGTCCAGCAGGACCGAATCTGGCTGAATCTGTGCGGGTAGACGGAACACCTGCTGCGATTCCCCGGTCAGCGGGGTGGAAACACGCTGTAGCTTGCCGCTCACGATCAGGCCCGCCTGCACGTTCGGAATCCGGTAGAGCGGCGTACCGCCGGACGTATCCTGGCGCTGCTGCACGGTCAGAACGACCGCTTTTGCCGCCTCGTCATAGGTCCAGAAGTAATTCAGCACCGGATGGCCCGGCTTGTACAGCCATTGATCGAAGAACGGTTTCAGATCTCTGCCGGACGCCTCGTTCATGGCTTTGATCAGGTCCGGGGTCTCGACCGGCTGATGCGCGTTGGTGGTCAGGTAACGGTTAATCCCGGCAAAGAACGCCTTGTCGCCGACCAAGCGCCGAAGCGTGTGCAGAACGACGCCCCCTTTGGGATAGGCATGTCTGTCGAACATCGCATCAGGATTGGGATAAACATTGGTGACGATCGGGCGCTTGTAACGGCTAGCCTCCGAGAGATAATCCTGGGTTGCGTCCTCGATCTCCTGGTCATAGGCGTTTTTGCCCCGGCTGTGCTCGAAATAGAGCATCTGGAAAAACGTCGCGAAGCTCTCGTTGAGCCATGTCTCGCCCCAGTTCTCACACGTCACATAGTCGCCAAACCACTGGTGAGCAAGCTCATGCGAGTTCAGCCCTGCCATGCGACGAAAGCCGGAGCGGGCATCCGTGAGCGCGGAGGCATCCAGGGTCGAAGCGGAGATGTTCTCCATCCCGCCGCCAAAATCGTACATCGCATTCTGCGCGTACTTGGCCCACGGATACTTGACCCCGGTGATCCGCGAGAAAAAGGTGAGCATATCGCCCGTGTCGCCAAAAGAGTCTGGGATCAGGTCTCCTTTGCCCTTAGGGACCACATAAAGCAGGGGGACATCCTTCCAGCGATCGGTCTGCCTATCGAACGGCCCGCTCACCAGCGACAGCAGATAGGTCGCATGCGGTTTGTCCATCTTCCAGTGGGTGGTGCGGGTCCCCGCCTGCGGGTCTGTCGTATCCGACACCTGCGTTCCGTTGCCAATGACACTCCATGCCTGCGGCACGGTAACCACGGTCTCCGTGGTGGCGAAATCGTTGGGATAGTCCCAGGTCGGCGCCCAGTTCCGGTTGCCATCGCTCTCGCCCTGGGTCCAAAAGCCGACCCGGCTCGGGTCGCCGTCGCTCGGTCGGATCCAGTGAAACCCCCCTTCTCCTTCCCCGAAACTTGCCGCCTGCTGATTGCCACCGGCATAACGCACCGTGACCGCCGCCTTCGTGCCCGCCGCGACGGCGGCTGCCGGGTTGATCAGAAGCCAGTATCCGCTTCGCTTGTAGGCCGCCTCCCGCCCATCCACCGAGCAGCCCAGCACCTTCAGCCGTGTCCCGCAATGGAGCCGCACGACCGGCAGACTGCCCCGCAAGGGAGTCAGCGTGTTCACTGCCGTTCCGGTGAAGGTGCGCTGCGCGGCATTCACCGTCAGGGTCACCGCCAGGTGCTGAAGATCATAGTCACGCTGCGGCGCTGTCTGAACCGTTGCCTGCGGCGGCGCGAACGGGTTTGCGGCCCGCCCACCCGCCTGCGCCTGTGCTGGCCGAGTGATACCGAAAACAGCGATCAAAACAGTGGCGGCGGCAAGCGACAGCGGCGCGCGGCGGCACGGCGAAAGGCGGAACGGAAAAAGACTTACCATGACCTATGATACGGCACCGCGGGGGCGGTTTTCTACCATGGCTGAGAGGAGTCGGACGCCGGATACGCTTCCGCATTAACAAAAAGCAGAAAGCACTGCAATTTTTGGAACGGGGCAAAAAATGCTCTGTATGTTTTGATGAAACCTTTTTAAAGCGTAGCGGCTGTTCCGCTGCGACCCACCGCCAAGAGAATCGAGAGGATCCCCCGTGACCAAGATACTGCAGATTGATTTCAGCCCCCGTTCCGCGGAGCGATCCGTCTCCCGTCAGCTTACCCACCAGTTTGTAGAGGAATGGAAAACCGCTCATCCCACCGAGGATGTCACGGTGACGCATCGTGACCTGCAGAACCCTTCGCTCCCCTATGTCACCGAGGAGTGGATCGCCGCCGCGTTCTCCGCCCCCGACCAGCACGGCCCGGAACTGCAGAAGGCGATTGCCCTGTCGAATGAACTCGTGGACGAGCTTTTCGCACACGATCTGTATGTCTTCGGGGTGCCGATGTACAACTTTGGAGTTCCGGCCATCTTCAAGGCCTACATTGACCAGGTGTCGCGCGCGGGCCGCACCTTCTCCTTCGAGCCGCCAGCGACACTCAAAGGACTGCTCACCGGCAAGAAGCTGGTGGTCCTGAGCGCCAGAGGGGGAAGCGGCTTCGGTCCCGGTCAGCTTCTGGAGAAGCTGAATCACCAGGACCCCTACATCCGTACTATCTCCGGTTTTCTGGGGATCACGGACGTGACTTTCATCCACAGCGAAAACCTGAATGGCGGGGAGGATGTCCGCAGCCAATCCCTCGCCGCCGCGAGCGCCGAAATCAAAGAAGCGGTCGCCAGCCGGTAATACCGTGTCATCGGGTCGGCGGCGGGATACTCGCCGACCCGGTCCTGCCCGCATCAGCGGACGGGGCGGCGGTGCGAGAAAAGGGTCAGTCCGACCCAGCCGGTGAGCAGAACCCCGAAGCCCATGCGAAAAAGGGCCTGTGACCAGGGCTGGCAGAGCGCGAGGATACCGATCAATACCAGCAGGATCGAAAGAAACTCCATCACCTGGGCGAAGCGTCCGCGAAGCAGGAATCCCATCTCAGGCGGCCTCGCTGACCCGCTGCGTGGTCTGGGTGTCGAAAAGATGGGCGCGGGTCTGATCCACGCGAGCGAAGAGAGTCTCGCCCACGCGGGCGGGGAATGTCGGCGCGGTTCGCGCCTTCAATAGATGGCCTCCCAGGAGGATGCTGAGAATATTCTCTGACCCAAGCGGCTCCACCACATACACCTCCACGGCCAAGAACTCTGGCTTTGGCTCACGGGAGAGGGCGATATCCTCGGGTCGGACACCCAGCATCAGGGTCGCACCCAGTGGCGCGGCGGCGAAGCGGACGGCGGCATCCCCGTGGATGGGAAGGGATACGGGGGTCGTCTCCTGCGCGGAGTCAAGAACGAGAGCCTCCTCCTTTCTGCGGCAGGGAATCAGATTCATGGATGGCGACCCGATAAAGCCCGCGACAAACAGGTTCGTGGGTGAATCATAGACCGCGGTAGGGGTTCCCACCTGCTGCAGAAGACCGCCATACATCACCGCGATCTTATCGCCCATGCTCATCGCTTCCAGCTGATCGTGGGTGACATAGAGGGTGGTCGCCCCCAGGTCGCTCTGCAGGCGCTTGATCTCAGCCCGCATCTCCGTTCGCAGTTTCGCATCCAGCGCGGTCAGGGGTTCGTCCATCAGGAAGACCCTGGGACGGCGCACGATGGCCCGGCCAATCGCGACCCGCTGCATCTCCCCGCCCGACAGCTTGCCGGGCTTCCGGTCCAGCAGTCGCTCAATGCGCAGGACGCGCGCGACCTCGGTGACCCTTGCCTCAATTTCCATCTGGGCGGTGCGCACCGCCCGCAGGGGGAAGCTCAAATTCTCGCGCACGGTCATGTGCGGATAGAGCGAAAACGACTGGAAGATAAACGCGATGTCGCGGTCGGCGGGGGGCAGGTCCGTGACTCGCTCCTCGCCGATGGTGATCTCGCCGCTATCGGGGATCTCCAGCCCGGCGATACACCGAAGCGTGGTCGTCTTCCCACATCCACTGGGGCCAAGAAAGACCATAAATTCGCCGTCCTCGACCTCGAGATCCAGACGGTCCACGGCGACATTCTGGTCGTACCGCTTCACAAGCTGCCTGACACGCACCGATGCCATCGCGATCACGATCAACCCTTCGTTCGTTTTGCCAATCTACTCATGCGTGCCGCCGCCGCCACGCGCTGGGGAAGTGTCCACCGGTTTTCCCAGGCCACCGCCCAGCTTCTCCATCGGTGCTGCCACTCTCGCTCATCGTGGCTCGCACCGCGAAACAGCCGGATCTCCTCGATCGAGCGCAGGGTCCAGTATAACGCAATATCCGGATGGAATCTGCGCTCCCACTCCTGACGTGCCCGGCGTCCGAGCGTGCGCCACTCCGGTTCCTGCCGCCGAAGAATCTCCGGCAGTTCCGCAATGCGGTCCTCCGCGACCCAGAGCGCGCACTCGCCCCACGCGACCCCCTCAGGGGCGGCCCAGGCATCCGACAGGATCACCGGGACCCGCCCCTGCGCCATTGTCTCATACATCCGGTACGAGGAGGTCGCGATGCCCCGTGGGCAAAGCACGAACTTGCTGTCCTCGATCTCTTTGCCATAGCGATCCTTTTCCTCCTGCCCATGATCGAACCACTGATGGGTCTCGGTAATCGTGATCTCCGGCCCCTCGAAGCCCGCATCCAAGAGAGCGCCGCGGATCAGATTCGACCTCCGGGAGCCGCGAAAGGAGAAGAGGTACGGCGGGTGGGCGCTTTCCGGGTCGGTCCCCGGACGCAGATAAACCTCATTCGGCATAAACAGATAGCTGCCGGGACGATACCGCGCGGGGTTGAGTCTGCGTCGCGGCAGGGAGGCATAGACCCCCGGCAGCAGCCCGGTCGGCTCCGGCTGCGAGTCGAACGTGAAGCATTTTTCCGGATAATCACGGATCAGCGCATTGCCGAGCAGGCGCGTCACGTAATCCGCGGTCTTCCGACCGTGCGGTTCGATAAACAGGATGATCTCCGCCTCACGGGGCGAAGTCGCCAAGGCGTACCGCGCATACTGAGGGTGAGGAGGATGTGTCAGCTTTTGCCGAGACCACTCCACATGGATAAAGAGATAAGCGTCCGGATCTTCCGGACCGCATTGCGTATGGGACGTTGTTATCCAGACCGTGATCGGCATTTTCTAGGGTCGCAGTGCGAAATGTTCGCGATGATACCGTAGATGCTCGGTGTCTACCCTATGTCCAGCCGCACGTCGAAGGGAGTCCTCCGTACCCGTGATTCGCAGATCTTCCTCAAGGGTGAAGGCTCCCAGATCAAACAGCAGATGATGGTTTGGGCAGAGACAGAGAATATTGTCTGTGGTATCCGGTCCATTGTGCGGCTGCCCCAACGGGCGGATGTGC